>CALUIE010000035.1 GCA_944320605.1 uncultured Phocaeicola sp.
TTACGCCATTGAGCATAACCCAATAAGGTAGAGAGTTCTCTTGCACTCCAGCATTCCACCCCTTCGTATTCATTGGCGATGGATTCAAATTGCTGGAATAGTTCTATTATTTCTTCGGCTTTCATAGTTCTTATTTTTTTCTTTGAATAAGGATTCTACTATATGGAACAACAACTTCCTTTCCATTCATCATATACAAATCTCCATCAACAGCACCTCGTTTTTGAATTTCTTTACGGTATTTTTTATGTTCAGGCTTATATGGTTTGACACCAGCAGCCAATCCTAATCCTGCTATACCTACCCCAAGAATCTCAAATTGTTCTGGGTTATATTTATCCATAAATGTAATAGGAACCCCCATAACACCATTATAGTCACAAGGAATATCTTCTGTACGATTTATATTAATGGCGTCAAAATTCTCAAATTTAGGATATTCCTCAGGAGTATAGTGCTTGTAAAGGATTAAGTTTTCGTGCCGTTTCTTTATTTCAAGATTTGTAAACCAAGTAACACCAGACACGCGAATCATTCCTTCACGATGATCTCCAGCAGTAGCAGTATCTTCGTAATGTGAAATGAAATGTCCTGCACCACCCTTAAATCCGTAACCAAGCCATAATTTGTTTTGTTGGATTAGCGGAAAAATCTCTTTATATTTAATTGCATTTTGATGTCCTATAATCAAAAACTTCTTTTCATATTCAATTAGCTGAGCTACGTATTCTCTAAATAACGAAAATGGTGGATTAGTTACTACAATATCAGCTTCTTTGAGAAGTTCAATACATTCTTTACTTCTGAAATCGCCGTCACCTTTCAGTGGCATTACACCTATTTCTTCGGCATTGGGAATATGGTCACCGTTTTTGTCTCCTTCGTAAACTAAATACACAGCCTGCTCACTTTCATTTTGGCTAAATAAATCCATGTTCTGGTTTTTGTAACAAGTGGTTATCAGTTTCTTTAAACCAAGGAACTCAAAATTATATGCAAAATAAGTAAAGAAATTACTTACTCGTGGGTCATCACAGTTACATAGAACTGTTTTACCACGGAAGTGTTCGCGATAATGACGCAATTCATTATTAATATCCTCTAGCTGTGTATAAAATTCATCTTTCTTTGCTTCCTTAGCTTTATTCAGATTTTTATTTGCCATATAATTATATTCATTTCGTGAAATTTTCTTTATGACTCTTTTGAAATAATCAGTTCATCAACAAAAATAGTCTTTTTATTCAAAAATGAAAAATAATTGAATGTATGAATTTTTCCAAATCTCTATACACAAAACATATTTTGTCCTTTTATAATCTGTAAATATAAGCTGTGTTTTTGTAAACCACACTGTGGTTTGTAAAAACGCAAGTTGTATTTATAAAAACCACACTGTGGTTTATAGAATATGCGGGCACATTTATAACTTTATAAAACATGTAAAGGATTTTATTGTTGGAAAGAAGATTTAATATAATATGAATCCGGCAATACCGCAAAGCACAATCAGGAGTATGGGATTTACTTTATATTTATGGGAAGCGATAAATACGGTTGCGAATATTGCTATGCTTGTAATTATGCTGTATGTGTCTGAACCGAAGTTCTCACTGTTCATAAGTACCAAAGCTGCTGATGCGAGCAAACCTACCACTCCCGGGCGAAGTCCGTCGAACACAGATGCGACTACGGGGTGTTTCTGATATTTCAGGAAGAACTTGCTGATAAGTATCATCAGAATGAATGATGGCAGGACTACAGAGCATGTTGCGATGGCAGAGCCTAAAACTCCTATTCCGTGAGAGTAGCCGGCATTTACTACGGCTGTGTAACCAACGTATGTTGCGGAGTTTATGCCTATAGGTCCTGGAGTCATCTGGCTGATTGCCACAATATCTGTAAATTCGGAAGAACTGAGCCAGTCATGGCGAGTTACAACTTCACCTTGTATCATGGACAACATGGCATAGCCACCACCGAATCCGAAGAGACCTATCTTGAAAAATGTATAGAATAGTTGTAAGAAAATCATGTTGGGAATTAATAATTAAGGGTGTGGATTATGGCTTTGAGAGATTGTATGTTTTTGTCATTTTCTGTGACTCTCGGTTTTTCTTTTATACCGTCCGTAAAGATATCCACCAAATCCTGAAAGTATAATGACGTAAATAGGTGAGAAGCCTATTAGCCATATCAGCAGTGCCGAGACTATAGGAATCCAGATGTTGTATCTGTTTATACGCGCTGTTTTTGCCATCTTGAATGTGGGAGCCGCTATCAGTGCCACTACTCCGGGGCGTATGCCTTTGAATACACGTTCTACCGGTTCTAAATGTTGGAATTGTCTGAAGAAAAGTGCAATGGCAAGGATAATCAGGAATGACGGCATGATTGTTCCTAAAGCCATGAAGAAAGCTCCCCAAAACTTACGTAGCTTATAGCCTATGAATATTGCGATGTTCACGGCAAATATTCCCGGAACTGTTTGCGACAGGGCCATGAGGTCGAGGAATTCCTCTTTTTTTATCCATTTTCTTTTGTCAACAATTTCCGCTTCTATGAGTGGAACCATTGCGTAACCTCCTCCTATAGTGAATAATCCTATCCGGAAGAATATCGTAAAATAATTCAGATATAACATGCTGTTAATTAGAAATTAATAATTAAAACTAACGGTAGGCGAAGCTGACCTTGTTAACTTGTAACTGAAACTTTGTCAATTAATGAAAGATTTCATATAATCTCTTGGCGGTACACCATAATATTTCTTGAACGTATCCGCAAAATATTTAGGGTCGGCAAATCCAAGCAAATCAGAAACTTCGGACACTGTATATTCTCTGCTTTTCAGCAGTATGGCGGCTTCTTTCATGCGTATGTTTCTGATAAGGTCAGCCGGCGGTTCACCCGTAAGTGCTTTTATCTTATTATAGAAACTGGTGCGGCTCATATTGACGGCGGCGCACAGGGTATCGACATTCAGGCCTTTACCGAGTCCTTCTTTAATAAGACCGGTTACTTTGCGGATAAACTCTTCGTCAAGGGTGGAAATCATTTCCGGAACATCATTACTTTCTGATGAGACGGTATTATCGTCTGTCTCTTCTTTCTGTTGTGGCAATGATACTATAAGTTCCTGAAGCCTTTTTCTTATCAAGTCTCTGTTTTCAAGAACATTGCTGATATTTGCTTTCAGAAGAGTAATGTCGAACGGTTTTACTATATACAAATCAGCTTTTGTCTTCAGACCGTCAATGATATCCTTCTTTTCGCCGAGAGCAGTTAGCATGATGAAAGGTATATGGCTGGTAGCCATGTTCCCTTTGACAGCCCTGCAAAGCTCGTATCCGTTCATTATAGGCATCATTACATCGGATATAATCAAATCGGGTTGTTTCTTCCTTATCGTGTTGAGTGCTTCCCTGCCGTTCTCCGCACCCGATGTGTGATATGTGTCTGCCAACGATTGCATTAAGAAGTTTCTTAACACGTCGTTGTCCTCTACTATGAGTATGTGTGGCGCGTTTTCCGGAATCTTATTAGTTGTATCTATAGAAGGCTCTGACGGTTGATTATCTTGTGACGCTATCGTGTATGCCCATCCTTCCTGCGCGGTTGTGTCATTTCCTTCTTCGGCTTTTTCATCTTGATATATATATTTTATGCTTCTTATAGGGAATGACAGGTGAAAACTTGTACCGGAATTCTCTTCGCTTGAGAAAGAAATATGTCCTTTGTGGTTACGTATTAATCTCCATGTCAGCAACATTCCTATACCAGAACCTGTGATGAGTTGGTTGGTGGCATTTTGTCCCCTGAACATGTACCTGAACATTTTTTTCCGGTCTTTTTTAGGTATTCCTATTCCGGTGTCTGATATATTGATATACCAGTTCTTTTTGTTGTGCGAAGTCTTTACATTTACAGACCCGCCTTTAGGGGTATATTTGATGGCGTTCGATATCAGATTTCTTAATATAGAATCCATTTTGTTACGGTCTATCCATACTTCAAGTTCACTGAAATCACTTTCGTATTTCAGAGTGACGCCTTGTTGTTCGGCATAGCTCTTGAATTGCTGCAGATACTCTTTAATGTATGAATTCAGTCCGTATTTTTTTACACTTACTTGAGGACTGTATAATTCCTCTTTCTGGAAGTTCATCAGCTTGTTTGCCAACTCTGACAGGTTGTCTGTATTCTGTAATGCAAGATTTATGTTCATAGTTCCCTCAGGAGACAGTTTTTCTTTTTTCAAGATTTCTCCCAAAGGTGCTTTGATCAGTGTCAGCGGAGTTCGTATGTCGTGTGCGGTGTGGATAAAGAAATTTATTTTTTCTTGCGATATACGCCTGTCTTTCTTTATCATCTTATATCTGTATAATGAGAATGCTGCCCCTAATACAAATACTATATAAATCATTATGGCCCATGGGGTTAACCATATAGGACTATTTATTATAATATATATGCTTCTCTCTTCTAAAAGTTGGTTGTTGTCCTGCAGAATGGCTCTTATCCTTAGTCTGTATTCGCCTGGTGATATATTGGTATATCTTATCAGGCCGTCTTCGCTTGGGCTGCTCCATTCGTCGAAGAAGCCTTCTAATTTCCATGTATAATAAATGTTCGACGGATTGTCATAATTAACGGACGACACGTTTATGGAGAAAGTGTTTTGATTGTACGCTAATTCTAATAATGAGGTCTCGTCAAGCCGTTTTTTTAGAGGTGATCCTTTTTCATTCGGATATACCGGTTTGTACATTATGCTTAGATTTTCAAGTACCGTATGCGAAGAAAAGTTTCCGGGTAGTTTCATGCTGTCAGCAAGCACTATTGCTCCTTCATTGCTTCCTAAGATTATTTCTCCGAATCCTGTGTTGACAGCGGCACCCTGGTTGAAGTTATATGCGGCCAGTCCTTGCTCACCTGTCCAGTTGGTAAACATCCGGTCCTTGATGTTGAACATGGAAATACCGTTTTCTGTTCCTAAAACTATATCACCGTTTTTGTTTTCCACCAGACTGTAGATGTTATTTGTGATAAGACTACAGTTCCCGGTAGTGTAGTGTTTTACTTCTCCTGAGATGTTGTCTATAATGAACAGTCCGTTACCGTATGTTCCTGCGAACGTATAATTCCCATTACGTGTAATACATATAGAGTTTATACATCCTGTTTCATGTTCTGTTTTGAATTTATTCAGTTTCTCTTCTGTCTTACTGAAAATGTATAGACCGTTTATTGTCCCTATCCACAATGATTTTTTATCTTTTTCCTTTATACAAGTAATTGGATATGCCGACGGATAGATATTTGCACGTTTATTTTTAGGATCATACGACCTTAGGCTTTGGAAACCTCCTCCCCAAAGTTTATTGTCCGAATCGCGGATTATGCTTCTTATATATTTGTCAGGAATAGCGTCTTCATTAGATGACAGCCTGACTGCGTACTCCACGTTTCTGTTATTCTTATTTATAAGGTATATTCCGGACATGTATCCTCCTGCCAGTATCTCACCCGGTCTGTATTCGCACAGAGACGTAAATATATGGTTGTCGTTTTTTGAATGTTTCTCAAATGCGGACAGGTAGTTTATCCATTTCTTTTCTGAACGGTCATAACAGCTTATGCCGTTGCTCGTCGCAAACCAGACATCACCATCTGTATCTGTTATAATGGCGTTTATTCTGTTATCGATTAATGAATTGCTGTTGTCTTTTGAGTGTTTTATCCATTCGTAGGGCTGATATTTTTCTGTATAGACAGTAATGCCGGTAGGATAGATTACATTCCATATTCGTCCGTCATGATCAATGCATAAATCCTTTACAATACTTCCGTTCATCCTGTTTTGCCTTGAATAATCTTCAGCCAGGAAACTCTCAAAAGTCTTGTCTTTCAGGTTTAGTTTATAAACTCCGTCGCCATCAGTAGCTATCAGTACTTCACATCCTGAATTCCCGTATGCTTTTATTGTGTTTATACTTACGTCTGTCAATACTTTCCCTACATTGTGCAGGATTGTTTTGTTTGTGTCATAAAGGTATAATCCGTTTATAAGGGAGTTAATAATCAAGTAGCCTGTTTCTTTATGATAATATATATAATCTATCAATCCGACTTCATCTGAGCCGATATTCTCTTTTATAAATGAACCGGAAGCGTTTCCTTTAGTTTTATAAATGTGTCTTTTGGACGCTAAAAAGTATTCTCCGGATTTTCCGGTCTGTACTATGTACGAAATATCTTCGTCAATTACATTTGTTATGCAAGTGGCACTGTCTTTTTCAGTATAGTAAATAACAATATCTTTTTCGCACGCCATCAATATTTCGTCATATCCCATATATAAGGCCGATACCGGTAAATCTTTGTATTGCGGATATGTTTTTTTCATATCGAATACCAGGCGGAATGAATCTTTCATTTCGTCATATAGAAAAATGTATCCATCTTTTCCTGCCTCCCATAACCTGTTTTCTTTGTCGGCTGCTAATTGATTAAGGTTAGGATAGAAGTTTACTATATTGTTGTCTCTTGTCAGTTGGTAATGTTTGAAGTTCTTTCCGTCGAATCTGTCCACACCCTTGTGGGTCAGAATCCACATATATCCTTGATTTCCCTGGCTGATAGATAGTACACGACGGCTGCTAAGACCGTCTTTCATATCAATGTATTTGTATATTTGAGCGTATGAGTTTAATATACCTGAAAATAATATGATAAATGTAAGGATAAATCTATAAAACATGGCATTATGAAATTATTCATTGCAAATGTCGCTAAAAATGATTGGAAATCAAAATAAAACTAAAAAAGGTTTTCCCGATTTTATTCAGGAAAACCTTTATTTAGTTTTTTGGTTTTTGTTTCTTAGTTGTCAGATTTTAGAACTAAAAACTAATAACTAACCTCTTACCTTTTTTTCTACCCATTTACGAGCATTTACGAATGCTTCCATCCATGGAGTAATCTGGTCTTCACCAAGACGTTCTGCAGGATAATAAGCATTCTCCCATGGGAAGCAAGCTCTTTCAAGGTGCGGCATCATTGCAAGGTGACGTCCGTCCTGTGAAGCGATACCTGCTACGCTGTAGTCTGAACCGTTAGGGTTGCCTGGATATTCATCGTATGAATATTTCAGAACTACGTTATAGTGGTCTTCAGGGTAAGGCAATGAGAACTTACCTTCTCCGTGAGCTACCCAGATACCGAGCTTGGAACCGCTCAATGAGCCGAACATAACGCTGCGGTTCATAGGAACTGTTACGCCCAGGAAGTTGGATTCGAACTTGTGTGAGTCATTATGAAGCATCTTACCTTTCTTCTTGTCTTCAGGAGTGATAAGTCCGAGTTCCATCATCAGCTGACAACCGTTACATACACCGAGTGACAATGTATCCTGGCGTGCGTAGAAGTTGTCAAGAGCTGCTTTAGCCTTAGGGTTGAATAGAAAGCTGCCGGCCCAACCCTTAGCGGAACCAAGAACGTCAGAGTTAGAGAAACCACCGCAGAATACAATCATGTTGATATCTTCCAGTGTTTCGCGTCCACTAACGAGGTCAGTCATAGTTACGTCCTTAACATCGAATCCTGCGAGGTAAAGCATGTATGCCATTTCACGTTCACCGTTAGTTCCTTTCTCACGGATGATAGCAGCCTTGATACCACTTGGAGTACGGCGGTCTGGATCAAGTCCGAATTGTGACAGTTTACCTGTGAATGAAGGATTGAATACAATTTCCAGAGGCTGCTGCTTGTAGTTTTCGAAACGCTTCTTAGCGCATCCGTTCATGCTCTGATGACGGTCCATCAGGTATGAAGTAGAATACCATACGTCGCGCAGATAGTCAATACCGAACTGGTAAGTAGCACCATCCTTAGAAACGAGGATATGACGTTCTTCTGTCGGTTTACCAAGTTTCACGAAACCAACGCCTGCATCTTCAAGGATCTTCTTGACTTCAGCCTTGTTCTTATCTGCTACCTGTATAACGATACCAGGATTTTCTGCAAACAGAATCTTGACAATGTCATCACATTTAATCTTGTCAAGTTCGATTTCCATACCGCCTTCTGTGTTTGCGAAGCACATTTCAAGCAATGTAGTGATAAGACCACCGGCAGAGATATCGTGACCTGCAAGAATCAGACCCTTGTTGATAAGTTCCTGAACTGCGAGGAATGCATCGCGGAAGTATTCTGGGTTCTGTACTGTAGGAACATCGCTACCAATCTTGTTGAGGCTTTGAGCAAAAGCAGAACCTCCAAGACGTAACTCGTCGAAACTGAAGTCTATATGATAGAATGTAGATTTTTCCTTATTAACCATAACAGGAGAAACCACCTTCTTAACGTCGCTTACTTCACCACCTGCAGAAACGATTACTGTTCCCGGGCTGATAATCTTTTCTCCGTTAGGATATTTTTGAGTCATTGACAATGAGTCCTTACCTGTAGGAACATTTATCTGAAGTGAGCAGCAGAAGTCAGACAAAGCCTTGACAGCTGTATAAAGTCTTGCATCTTCACCTTCCTGTGAGCGGCATGGCCACATCCAGTTAGCAGAAAGAGAAATACTGTCCATTCCGTCTGCCAATGGAGCCCAAACAAGGTTTGTCAGAGCTTCTGATACAGCAAGTACAGAACCTGCGGCAGGATCAGCAAGAGCAGCTTGAGGAGCGTGACCGATAGCAGTTGCTATACCGGCATTTCCACGATAGTCAAGAGCTACCACACCACAGTCACTCAATGGCAACTGAAGTTCACCCTGACACTGCTGACGTGCAATCTTACCTGTTACCGAACGGTCAACCTTGTTAGTCAACCAGTCCTTACAAGCTACAGCTTCAAGCTGAAGAACAGTTCTTACGTATTCGTTCAGTTTTGCTGCATCGTATGATACATTTTCATATTTACGTTCTACGGTCTTGTCAACCATATATGTCTTAGGAGAAGAACCGAACATCTGGTCTACAGCCAAGTCGAACGGACGAACGCCGTCAGCCTGTTCGAATGCGAAACGATGGTCGCCTGTAGTTTCACCTACAACGTACATAGGAGCACGTTCACGTTCAGCTATCTTTTTAACATGTTCTATTGCCTTTTCGTCGATAAGCAATCCCATACGTTCCTGTGATTCGTTTGCGATGATTTCCTTGGCAGAAAGAGTTTCGTCACCGATAGGAAGTTTGTCCATGTGGATAAGACCGCCACATTCTTCAACAAGCTCTGAAAGACAGTTTACGTGACCTGCCGAACCGTGGTCGTGGATAGAAACGATTGGGTTTTCATCTTCTTCGCAAAGTGAACGGACCACGTTGTAAGCACGTTTCTGCATTTCAGCGTTGGCACGCTGTATAGCGTTAAGCTCGATACCTGAAGAGTAACGTCCTGTTTCTACAGAAGATACAGAACCACCACCAAGACCGATACGGTAGTTGTCACCACCAAGAACAACGACTTCGTTACCGGCTTCAGGTGTACCTTTCAGACAGTCACGTTTTGTTCCGTAACCTACACCACCTGCAAGCATGATAACCTTGTCGTAAGCATACTTCTCATTGTTTTCCTGATGTTCGAATGTAAGTACAGAACCACAGATAAGTGGCTGACCGAACTTGTTACCGAAGTCAGAAGCACCGTTTGAGGCCTTGATAAGAATCTGTTCAGGAGTCTGGTATAACCATTTACGAACAGGAAGAATGTTTTCCCATTCGCGTCCTTCTTCCGAACGTGGATAAGAAGTCATGTAAACGGCTGTACCTGCTATAGGCCATGAACCTTTACCGCCACCCATACGGTCGCGGATTTCCCCACCTGTACCTGTTGATGCACCGTTGAACGGTTCTACGGTAGTAGGGAAGTTGTGAGTCTCAGCCTTGAGGGAAATTACAGTCTTGATATCTTTTATTACGAAATAGTCTGAAGTAGAATGATCCTGCGGAGCGAATTGTTCTACAACAGGTCCTTCGGCGAACGCCACATTATCTTTGTATGCGGAAATAATTTTGTTAGGATTTTCGTTGGTTGTTTTCTTTATCATCTGGAAAAGAGATGATTCCATTTCCTGTCCGTCGATGATAAATGTTCCGCCGAATATTTTATGACGGCAGTGTTCAGAGTTAATCTGTGCGAAACCGAAAACTTCCGAGTCGGTCAATTTCCTGCCTAAATCTTTTTCCACTTTCAGGAGGTAGTCCATTTCCTCGCGCGACAATGCAAGACCTTCCTGCTCGTTATATTCTTCCAGGTTCTCAATGTAAATTATCGGTTGCGGTTTGATATTTACATCGAATATTTCCTGGTTTAGTCCCTTGTACATGCGTTGTAGCATAGGGTCGTATTCTGCTTTTTCGCTTTTTACAGGGAAATATTCCTCTATACGGCGTATGCCGCTGATTCCCATATTTTGAGTGATTTCTACAGCATTTGTACTCCATGGAGTAATCATTTCTCGGCGTGGACCTATGAAGCATCCTTTCAGATTATCTTCCGTCTCCACAGTAGCGTCACTGTAAAGCCAGCATAACTTCTTGATGTCTTCAGCATTCAATTCCTGACTGCATGAAGTAGCAATCACGCTTTTACTTGGGGTTCTGAAAAATAGAATCATAACATTTATATTGTTTTTGAATTTAAAGACTTTATGTAATTGTAAAACAAATAAAAAACATAAAGTATATATAATATGTTGCAAAGGTACATAAAACCCTGTTTTTACGAAAGAAAATCTACATGAATTATAGGTACTTTCGCAAAAAAGTATAATCTTTGCATTATGAATTGGTTAGAGCAAGTTACTATACTGGATTTATTGGTAAAGGGTTTTGTAATAGGGGTAGTGGTTTCGGCACCACTCGGACCCGTTGGCGTGCTTTGTATTCAGCGTACACTGAATAAGGGACGTTGGTTCGGTTTTGTAACAGGTCTTGGAGCGGCTCTGAGCGATATAGGTTATTCTTTGATAACTGGTTATGGAATGAGTTTCATGGACGAACTTATTATCAAGCATCAGACTTTATTACAAATTGTAGGTAGTATAATGCTTTTAGCCTTTGGTATATATACCTTCAGAAGCAATCCTGTAAAGGCGTTGCGTCCGGTCTCCGGTAAACGCGGATCATATCTTCATAATTTCATCACTGCATTTTTTGTCACTTTATCCAACCCTCTTATTATTTTTCTGTTTGTGGGACTTTTTGCGAGGTTCTCTTTCGTCATGCCGGGAAGTCCTGTAGGATTTCAGTTGGTTGGATATTTGGCCATTGTGTTAGGGGCTCTTACATGGTGGTTCAGTATTACATATTTCGTTAATAAAGTCCGCAATCATTTCAATGTGCGTGGCATTTGGGTACTAAATCGTGTGATTGGTATTATTGTTATCGTTGCTTCAATAGCAGGTCTTGTTATGTCGTTATTAGGAAATTCAATATATTGATATGTTTATATCTCAACAGTTAAAACAGCAGAATATAGCAGAATATCTGCTTTACATGTGGCAGATAGAGGATTTGCTTCGTGCATACCATTTTGACATGGTCAGAATAAAGGCAGATATTGTTGATCCATATCCTGTGACGGATGAGCAGAAAGCAACGCTGTTTCAATGGTATAAGGATCTTGCAAACATGATGCATGACGAGGGGGTTATGGAGAAAGGTCATGTCCAAATAAATAAGAATATAATAGTCTGGCTTACGGACCTTCATCTGCAGTTGCTCCGTTCTCCTAAATATCCTTATTACAGTGCCGCATATTATAAGGCTCTTCCTTTTATAGTGGAACTCAGAGCCAAAGGAGCTGATAAGGATGTTCCGGAACTGGAAACATGTTTCGATGCCATGTATGGAGTATTGATGCTTAAACTTCAGAAAAAGGAAATAAGTGAGGAAACACAGAAAGCCATAAAAGTGATAAGTGATCTTTTGGCTATTCTTGCTGATTATTATATTAAAGATAAAAAAGGAGAATTGGAGTTATGAAAAATATCCTCGTGACAGGTGCCAATGGTCAGCTTGGCAATGAAATGCGAATCCTGTCGGAATCATATCCGGAATACAGATATTTTTTTACTGATGTAGCAGAGCTTGATATCTGCAATGAGCAGGCTGTTATGGATTATGTAATGTCAAACAATATCGATATAATTGTTAATTGTGCGGCATATACGGCTGTTGATAAGGCGGAAGACAATGTAGAACTGTGCAAGATGCTTAACCGGCAGGCTCCTGGTTTCCTTGCCAAGGCAGCTAAAGCCAGAAACGGATACTTTATTCAGATATCGACAGATTATGTTTTCGACGGAACTGCACATATACCTTATCGTGAGGATGATGCTACATGCCCTAATTCGGTTTACGGTGTGACCAAACTTGGCGGAGAACAGGAAGCATTCAAGTATTGTCCTGAAACAATGGTTATAAGAACTGCATGGCTGTATTCCTCTTTCGGTAATAATTTCGTAAAGACAATGATGCGTCTTGGAAGGGAAAGAGACACACTTGGAGTGATATTCGACCAGGTGGGAACTCCTACATACGCCCGCGATCTGGCTGTAGCCATATTTGTTGCTATTAACAAGGGTATTGTTCCGGGAGTATATCATTTTAGTAATGAAGGCGTTTGTTCATGGTATGATTTTACCAAGGCAATTCATGCCATCGCAGGTATCAAGGGATGCAATGTTAAACCGCTTCATACAGAGGATTATCCTACTAAGGCTACACGCCCTCATTATTCTGTGCTTGACAAGACCAAGATTAAGGAAACATACGGAATAGAGATACCATACTGGATGGACAGCCTCAAGGAGTGTATGGAGATATTAATGAAATAAAAACTAAAAATAATATATGAATCAGGAAATTGAAAGAAGACGTACGTTTGCCATTATCGCCCATCCTGATGCCGGAAAGACATCGTTGACAGAAAAACTGTTGCTTTTCGGAGGTCAGATTCAGGTGGCAGGAGCGGTAAAGTCAAACAAAATCAAGAAAACAGCTACATCCGACTGGATGGACATCGAAAAGCAGCGTGGTATTTCCGTTACCACATCCGTGATGGAGTTCGATTATAACGACTATAAGGTTAATATCCTTGATACTCCCGGACACCAGGACTTTGCCGAAGATACTTACCGTACACTTACTGCGGTGGATA
This sequence comes from uncultured Phocaeicola sp., assembly GCA_944320605.1. Classification (GTDB taxonomy): domain Bacteria; phylum Bacteroidota; class Bacteroidia; order Bacteroidales; family Bacteroidaceae; genus Phocaeicola. The sequence continues at coordinate 13,174 of CALUIE010000035.1, forward strand.
GTGTTATCATTGTTGTCGATGGCGCAAAAGGTGTGGAAACCCAGACAAGAAAACTTATGGAAGTGTGCCGTATGCGTAACACTCCGGTTATCATTTTTGTCAACAAGATGGACCGTGAGGCCAAGGACCCGTTCGATTTGCTTGACGAGCTTGAAGAAGAACTTGTTATTCAGGTACGTCCTCTTACATGGCCTATCGAGAGTGGACCACGTTTTCGCGGTGTATATAATATATATGAACAGAAACTGAACCTTTTCCAGCCTTCAAAGCAGGTTGTTACTGAAAAGGTAGAGGTAGATATCAATACAGAGGAGCTGGACAATCATATAGGTCATGATCTAGCAGACAAACTTCGTGGCGAACTTGAACTGATTGACGGAGTATATCCTGAATTCAATGTAGAGGAATATCTTAAAGGTGATGTTGCTCCGGTATTCTTTGGTTCTGCACTCAATAATTTTGGTGTACAGGAATTGCTCGATTGTTTCGTGGAGATAGCTCCAAGTCCTCGTCCTGTCACAGCTGTTGAGCGTACTGTAAATCCGGATGAACCTAAGTTTACAGGCTTCATCTTCAAGATAACAGCCAATATTGACCCTAACCACCGTTCTTGTGTGGCGTTCTGTAAGGTGTGTTCAGGTAAGTTTACCCGTAATACTCCTTATCTGCATGTACGTCATAACAAGACAATGCGTTTCTCTTCGCCTACACAGTTCATGGCACAGCGTAAGACTACTGTGGATGAGGCTTGGGCAGGCGATATCATCGGTTTGCCTGATAACGGAACATTCAAGATTGGTGACACACTGACAGAAGGTGAAAACCTTCACTTCAAAGGTCTTCCAAGTTTCTCTCCTGAGATGTTCAAGTATATTGAGAATGCCGATCCGATGAAGACAAAACAGCTAAACAAGGGTATCGACCAACTTATGGACGAAGGTGTGGCACAGTTATTTGTCAATCAGTTCAACGGCCGCAAGATTATCGGTACTGTAGGTCAGTTGCAGTTCGAGGTAATCCAATATCGTCTTGAAAATGAATACAATGCCAAGTGTCGTTGGGAACCGGTAAGTCTTTACAAGGCTTGTTGGATTGAAAGCGATGATCCTGAAGAACTCGAGGCTTTCAAGAAACGTAAGTATCAGTATATGGCAAAGGACCGTGATGGAAGAGACGTATTCCTTGCCGACAGTGGATATGTCCTTCAGATGGCTCAGATGGACTTCAAACATATCAAGTTCCACTTTACTTCTGAATTTTGATATATATAAAAATATAAAAGCCGCAAATTTGCGGCTTTTATATTGTATGTAGTGTATTAAAGTCTGTACCTGCCGGACGCTGGAAAATTCTTAGGTTGAATTCCGGAGCCATTGCCATTACATGTTCGAATATTTCAGATTGCAGTGCTTCGTATGGAATCCACTCCGGTGTATCGGAAAAACAGTAAATTTCCAATGGCATACCTTCGGATGCCGGTTGCAGTTGGCGCACCATTATCATCAGGTCTTTGTTCACTTTCGGGTTATTGTTCAGATAGTCTAATATATAGTTTCTGAATATCGCCAGGTTTACGGTTTTCCCGTTTATATCAGTCTTTTTGTCTATCAGACCTTTCTGTATGAATGATTGAAGTTCGTCAGAGGTGCAATAATGTATAGTGTTTATGTCAATATTTATTGATCGTTTTATTCTTCTTCCACCTGTTTCCCGCATACCTCTCCAGTTTTGGAAAGAATCGCTTACTAACGCGTAAGGTGGTATCGTGGTTATTGTTTTGTCGAAGTTCTGTACCTTTACCGTAGTTAACGATACTTCTATTACATATCCGTCTGCTCCATATTTTGTCATGGTAATCCAGTCTCCGGGACGCAACATATCGTTTGCCGAGAGTTGTACTCCTGCCACCAACCCTAAAATACTGTCCTTGAATATCAGCATGAGTACTGCTGCCGATGCGCCTAACCCCGCGAGTATGCTTGTAGGGTCCTGATCCATGAGGATACTTATCAGTATTATTATACCAATGGTGATGGTGATAAGTTTTATCATCTGGTATATACCTTTCAGAGGACGGTTTCTCAGTTTTTCGTGCTCGCTGGATATATTGTAAAGAGAGTTCAGAAATGTTCCAATAAGAAGGATACTTACTATATCCAAATATATAAGGCATACCTTAAGCGAGAAATTGAGTAATTGAGGCGATTTGCCGAAAGCAAATGGAAGAAGCACATAAAGAATTATAGGCGGGATCATTCGGCTGAATGCTTTCATCATTTCGGTGTTGAACAGATAGTCGTCCCATTTGGCTTTTGTTTGTGCCGTAATTTTATGTATCAATGGTATTATGACATGCCTGAATAATTTTGTGCAGGTATATGTAATTATGAGTATTGCCGCGAGAATCGTTAGTTGCGTCCCCCAGTTTATGTCATCTTTTGCTACTCCTATGTTTTGAAGTAACAATGAAATCTCCTTATTTATATCGTTGTTCATCTTCGTTATATTATAAAAACAGATGCAATATAAATGATTTTTTTCGAGTTGTGCAAATTTGATTTTTTTATCACTAAAAACTAATGTGAATATCTGTTAAAAATAATGCCTTGTCGTTTTAATTAGAATGACAGGGCGTTTCAGTTTAAATGACAAGGCGTTTAGATAAAAACGTCTCAGAGTGTTTTTAAACATATAATATTCTTTTGTTGTGAAAAATAAAATTCATTCCTTTGCATCAGAACAGTTCAGCACAGTTAAAGTCTGAGTTATGAGAGATAAAGTAAGTTTCGGACAGCAGTCCACAAAAGTAAAACAACTGTCGGATATCATTGAACAGGATATCATGATGGGGAAATATAAGACAGATACGAGTCTGCCTTCTATAAATTATCTCAGCAAGGCTTATAATGTGTCCCGCGATACTGTTTTCAAAGCATTTTCCGATTTGCGTGAAAGGAAACTTATAGATTCTACTCCGGGAAAAGGATATTATGTAACAAACCGCCAGGAGAAAATATTCCTCCTTCTTGATGAATATTCACCATTTAAGAATACACTTTATAATAGCTTTGTCAGGAAACTTTCCACATCATATAAGGTGGATTTATGGTTTCATCAGTATAATGAACACATATTCAATACTATATTGCATGAAGCTATAGGCCGTTATAATTATTATGTGGTGATGAATTTTGACAATGAGAAATTCTCTCCTTTGTTTAATAAAATAAATCCTTCCCGTCTGCTTTTGCTTGACTTCGGAAAGTTTGAGAAGGAGAATTATTCCTATATATGTCAGAATTTTGATGATGAATTCTATAACGCTCTTAAGCAACTGACAGGCAGATTGAAAAAATATCGTAAGATTGTATTCCAGTTGCCGGTTGATTCAAAGCATCCGAGGGTATCGGCAGACAGTTTCAGACAGTATTGTCAGGATAATGACATCGTTTCTGAAATTTCAGAACAGGAGGATATTACAGATGTGGAGAATGGCGTGGCTTATATAGTTATAAGGCAGACAGATGTAGTGAATATAATAAAAAGAAGTAGAGAGAAGGGGATGAAGTGCGGACGTGACTTTGGTATAATCGCATATAATGATACTCCCGCATACGAGGTTATAGATGATGGAATCACTGCTTTGAGTATAAACTGGGATGAGATGGGGAAACAGGCTGCAAAATTCATACTTACGGGTGAGGCAGTCCGGGCTTATCTCCATACAGAGGTGCATTTACGTAGCTCGGTATGATTCCGGTTTCGCTCTGTTACAGTCATTCCTTTATTAATGCAGATAAATCAGCATAGTTCAGCATAGTTGTCTAATGCCGGAATATGTCAGTAAAAATATTAAATACAAACTTTATAAACTATCGAAACAATGAAAAATTATCCGAAAATCGGGATTCGTCCCACAATCGACGGACGTCAGGGTGGTGTCCGCGAAAGCCTTGAAGAAAAAACTATGAATCTTGCCAAAGCTGTGGCAGAACTTATTTCTTCTAATCTTAAGAATGGAGACGGAAGTCCTGTTGAATGTGTAATAGCTGATTCCACTATAGGACGTGTGGCTGAAAGTGCCGCATGTGCCGAAAAGTTCGAACGTGAAGGTGTGGGTGCCACTATTACTGTTACTTCTTGCTGGTGCTATGGAGCTGAAACAATGGATATGAACCCTTATTATCCAAAGGCAGTATGGGGATTCAACGGTACAGAAAGACCAGGAGCTGTTTATCTTGCTGCTGTACTTGCCGGACATGCACAGAAAGGTTTGCCGGCATTCGGTATCTACGGACATGATGTACAGGACATTGAAGACAATACTATCCCTGCTGACGTAGCAGAAAAGATTCTTCGTTTTGCACGTGCTGCACAGGCTGTGGCTACAATGCGTGGCAAGTCATACCTTTCTATGGGTAGTGTGTCAATGGGTATTGCAGGTTCTATCGTTAATCCTGATTTCTTCCAGGAATATCTTGGTATGCGTAATGAATCAGTTGACTTGACTGAAATTATCCGTCGTATGACTGAAGGCATATATGATAAGGAAGAATTTGCCAAAGCTATGGTATGGACAGAGAAATATTGCAAGAAGAACGAAGGCAATGATTTCAATGTAGATGCCAAGAAAAAGACTCGTGAGGAAAAGGATGCTGATTGGGAATTTATCGTTAAGATGACTATCATCATGCGTGATCTTATGATAGGTAATCCGAAACTGAAAGAAATGGGATTCAAGGAAGAGGCTCTCGGACATAATGCTATTGCTGCCGGATTCCAGGGACAGCGTCAGTGGACTGACTTCTATCCAAACGGTGACTATTCAGAAGCATTGCTTAATACATCATTCGACTGGAACGGTATTCGTGAGGCATTTGTTGTGGCAACAGAAAACGATGCATGCAACGGTGTAGCTATGCTATTCGGTCACTTGTTGACAAACCGTGCACAGATCTTCTCTGATGTACGTACATACTGGAGTCCTGAAGCAGTTAAGCGTGTGACAGGAAAAGAACTTACAGGTTTGGCAAAGAACGGTATCATACACCTTATCAATTCCGGTGCAACTACTCTTGACGGAACTGGCCAGCAGACAGATGCTGAAGGAAATCCTACAATGAAACCGGCTTGGGAAATCACAGATGCTGAAGTTGAAAAATGTCTTGAAGCTACTACATGGTATCCTGCAAACAGAGATTATTTCCGTGGCGGCGGTTTCTCTTCAAACTTCCTTTCAAAAGGTGGTATGCCTGTCACTATGAGCCGTCTTAACTTGGTGAAAGGCCTTGGCCCTGTGCTTCAGATTGCCGAAGGTTGGACTGTGGAAATTGATCCAGAAATACATAAACTTCTTGACGAACGTACTGACCGCACATGGCCTACTACATGGTTCGTACCACGCTTGTGCGACAAACCTGCTTTCAAGGATGTATATTCTGTAATGAATAACTGGGGAGCAAACCACGGAGCTATCAGTTATGGTCATATCGGTCAGGATCTGATTACCTTGGCTTCTATTCTCCGTATCCCTGTATGTATGCACAATGTTGACGATGATAAGATTTTCCGCCCTGCGGCATGGAACGCATTCGGTATGGATAAGGAAGGTGCCGATTATAGAGCTTGTAAGAATTATGGACCTATTTATAAATAAAACCAAAGTAGATTGTTGGTGATTATAAGATTATAGTTAATTTTGAAGTTTATAAGCGGACAGTAATTTTTTGCTGTCTGTTCGTAACTTCATAAAATCAGATTATTATGATAAACCGATTTATATTGAACGAGGTATCTTACTTTGGTCCCGGAGCCAGAGAAGTTCTTCCGAAAGAGATTTCCCGTTTGGGTTTGAAAAAAGCCTTTGTAGCTACAGACAAGGATTTGATAAAGTTTGGTGTTGCGGACAAGGTCTTGTCAGTATTGCGAAATGCCAATATCCCATACGAAGTATTTAGTGAGATTAAGCCAAATCCTACAGTCTCCAATGTTAAAGCCGGTATTGCAGCATACGCAGCTTCAGGTGCAGATTTTATAATCGCAATAGGTGGCGGTTCCTCAATGGATACAGCGAAGGCTATTGGTATCATAACGAATAACCCGGAGTTTTCCGATGTCGTATCATTGGAGGGAGTAGCCGACACAAAGAAGAAGTCAGTGCCTATCATCGCACTTCCCACAACAGCCGGAACGGCAGCCGAGGTTACCATCAACTATGTTATAACCGATGAGGAAAACCACAAGAAGATGGTTTGTGTCGATCCTAATGATATTCCTGCCATTGCTATAGTTGACGCAGAACTTATGTACACTCTTCCGAAGAGTCTTACAGCCGCTACGGGTCTTGATGCTCTTACTCATGCCATCGAAGGTCTGATAACAAAGGGTGCATGGGAGATGAGTGACATGTTCGAAATCAAGGCCATCGAGATGATATCACGTTATCTTGAGACAGCTGTAAACGAACCGAACAATGCCGATGCTCGTAACGCTATGGCAGTAGCACAGTATATCGCCGGTATGGCATTCTCAAACGTAGGTTTAGGCGTAGTTCACGGAATGGCTCATCCGTTGGGTGCAATCTTCGACATCCCTCACGGTGTGGCAAATGCGCTACTTTTACCAACGATTATGGAATTCAATTCTCCTGCAGCTCTTGACAAGTATGTAGAGATAGCTAAGGCAATGAATGTTTACTCAGCCGGAATGAGCAAGGAAGAGGCTGCTGACGCAGCTGTTAAGGCAGTTAAGGAATTGTCTGTACGTGTAGAAATACCTCAGCATTTGTCAGAATTAGGAATCAAGGCAGAAGACCTTCCTCGTTTGGCGAAGGCAGCATACGCTGATGTATGTACACCGGGTAATCCTCGTGAAGTGACAGAAGAAATTATTTTGGATTTATATAAGAAAGTATTATGATAACTAACGAACAGATAGAAAAATTTATTTCAGAAGCTCACCGTGTAGGTGACGCAGGTTTGACAATATGCAGTAGCGGTAACATCTCATGGAGAATAGGTGATGAAGTCTTGCTCTCAGGTACAGGTTCATGGGTACCGTCATTGCCAAAAGAAAAGGTTGCGATTTGTAAACTTGAAACAGGAGAAGTACTTAATGGGGTAAAACCATCAATGGAAAACGGTTTTCATCTTGGAGTATTGAGAGAAAGACCTGATGTAAATGTGGTTCTTCATTTTCAGTCGCCATACGCAACAGCAGTGGCATGTATGAAAGAGTTGCCTGAAGATTATAATGTTACAGCAGAAGTACCATGTCATGTAGGTTCTGATATCCCGGTAGTGCCATATTACAGACCGGGTTCAAAAGAACTTGCTGACGGTGTGGTTGCTGCCTTGAAAGATCATAATTCTGTCCTTCTTAGAAAACATGGTCAGGTAGTTTGTGGAAAAGATTTTGATGAGGCTTTCGAAAGAGCTATGTTTTTCGAGATGGCATGTCGTATTATCATACTGACAGGTGGAAAATATGAGACTCTTACAAATGCCGAGATAGACGATTTGGAAACCTACGTTTTAGGAAAGAAAACAAAATGAAAGAAGCAAATTTAGCAATAGACTTCGGAGGAGGTAGCGGGCGAGTGATTGCCGGCTACACCTCCGATGGTGAACTCTGTTTGGATACAATATATCGTTTTCAGAACAGGCAGGTCAGGATGGGCGGCCACATATATTGGGATTTTCTTTCTCTTTTTGAAGATATGAAGAGAGGAATACGTATGGCTGTTGAAAAAGGGTATAAAATAAACAGTATCGGTATTGACACATGGGGAGTTGACTTCGGATTGATTGACAGAAACGGAAATCTTATAGGCAATCCCGTATGTTACCGTGACAGTCGTACAGACGGTATGCCTGAAAAAGTTTTTGGCTTTATTGATCAGAGTAAGCATTATTCGGTAAGCGGAACACAGGTAATGTCTATAAACACACTTTTTCAGCTTTATGCTATGAAGGTGGAAGACAGTCCGTTGCTTTCTGTGGCTGACAAGTTGTTGTTCATGCCTGATTTGTTCAGTTATTACCTTACAGGTGTTGCCAATAATGAATACAGTATAGCGTCAACTTCGGAGCTTATGGATATCAAGGCACGTAAGTGGAATTATGAACTTATACGCCAATTAGGATTGCCGGAACATCTTTTCTGCGACATTGTAATGCCGGGACAGGAAAGAGGAATTCTGAAAGCTGAGATAAAGGAAGAGCTCGGAATTGATTATGATATAAAGGTTGTAGCGGTGGCATCGCATGACACAGCAAGTGCTGTATATGCTGTACCTGGAAAAGAAGATGGTAAGGTTACGGCATTTTTGAGTTCAGGTACATGGTCTTTGCTTGGAATTCTTACCGACGAACCTATTCTTTCTGAAGAAGCCAGAGTAAACGGCTTTACAAACGAGGGTGGTGTAGATGGAAAAATATGTTTCCTACAGAATATCACAGGACTATGGATTCTTCAGAAACTTATGTCGGAATGGGCTGAAGAGGGTAAATGTACGGAATATGACGTGTTGATTCCCGCTGCGGAAAAAGCCGAAATATCATCTGTAGTGGATGTTGACGATAATTCTTTTACCAGTCCTCTTAATATGGCTGATGCGATAAGGGTTTACTGCAAGGAAAGTGGGCAGCAGGTTCCCCGGACACAGGGAGAATATGTTAAATGCGTTTTGATGTCATTGGCGGAAAGATACAGAAAAGGTATAGAAGGGCTTAATATGTTACTGCCTCATCCGATAGAAAGGCTTCATATAATAGGAGGAGGTTCGCAGAATAAATATCTAAACAGGCTGACAGCTTTAGCCACAGGTCTTGAGGTCGAAGCCGGTCCTGTAGAAGCTACTGCAATAGGTAATATTCTTGTTCAGACTCTACATGAATGAATGTAAAACTATAAAATTATAACGGATGGAAAACAAAGGATATGCGGTAAAGAATCATGGCTGCAATGTAAAGAGATATTGCAGGACTATGGATTTAAGGGATAATCCGGATTTGATAGCCGAGTACAGGTTGCGTCACAGTAAGGAAAAAATATGGTCTGAAATACTTGAGGGCATACGTAGTGTCGGTATATTGGAAATGGAAATATACATACTTGGAACAAGGCTTTTCATGATTGTGGAAACTCCTTTGGATTTTGATTGGGATTCTGCAATGGAGAGACTTGCCGGATTGCCAAGACAACAGGAATGGGAAGACTATATGTCCATATTCCAGTGTTCAGAGCCGGGAAGTGCATCTTCCGAAAAATGGCAACCTATGGAAAGAATGTTCTATTTGTATTGAATCTTGCCTTTCTTATTAATTCATTAACCTAAACTTTAAAATTATTCATGAAACAATCTATTATTAGTAAAGACGGGGTCAGTTATTTGTTCCCCTTTATATTGATTACAATGTGTTTTGCATTATGGGGATTTGCAAACGATATTACCAATCCGATGGTAAAGGCTTTCTCCAAAATATTCAGAATGAGTGTTACTGACGGAGCTTTGGTACAGGTGGCCTTTTATGGAGGATATTTTGCAATGGCTTTTCCTGCTGCCATGTTTATCAGAAAATATACATATAAGGCCGGAGTACTGTTAGGTCTGGGATTATATGCCTTAGGTGCGTTGGCTTTTTTCCCCGCAAAACTTACGGGTGATTATCATCCTTTCCTGTTGGCATATTTTGTTATGACATGCGGACTTTCTTTCCTCGAAACAAGTTGTAATCCGTATATACTTTCCATGGGTACGGAAGAAACGGCAACGCGTCGTCTTAATCTTGCGCAGGCATTTAATCCTATAGGTTCGCTTATGGGTATGTATGTGGCGATGAATTTCATTCAAAACAAGTTGAATCCTATGGATACAGCCGAAAGGGCACAGTTGAGTCAGGCAGAGTTTGAGGCTGTCAGAGATTCAGATTTGTCTGTTCTTATAGCACCATATCTTGTGATAGGACTGGTGATAATTGCAATGCTTGTGGTTATCAGAATGTCAAAGATGCCAAGAAATGCCGACCAGTCACATTCAATAGATTTTGTTCCCACATTGAAGCGCATTTTCTCAAGAAGAAGATATAAATATGGTGTCATCGCGCAATTCTTTTATGTAGGGGCGCAGATAATGTGCTGGACATTTATAATACAGTATGGTACTCATCTTTTTATGTCGCAGGGAATGGAGGAACAGGCAGCCGAAGTTCTTTCGCAGAAATATAATATTGTGGCAATGGTTATATTTTGTATAAGCCGTTTTGTATGTACTTTCATGCTTCGTTTTGTAAAACCCGGAATGTTGCTAATGGCACTTTCATTTGCTGCAATCATTCTTACTGCCGGTGTTATTATGCTTGAAAATATTTGGGGTATGTATTGTCTTGTCGGAGTGTCTGCATGTATGTCGTTGATGTTCCCTACAATTTATGGTATCGCATTGAAAGGCATGGGTGATGATGCCAAGTTCGGTGCCGCAGGACTTATAATGGCCATCCTTGGCGGTTCGGTATTGCCACCGCTTCAGGCATCTATAATTGACTGCAAAACTTTGTTGGGAATACCGGCTGTTAATCTGTCGTTCATATTGCCACTTTTCTGTTTTGTAGTGATTGTGGTTTATGGATATAAGATGAGGAAGGAAAGTTAAGTTATTAATGAATTACTTCCCTGTCAATACTTTTGAATATTAAAAGTATTGACAGGGAAGTTTTGTTTTATAAATTCTTATTTTTATTCTCTTCAGTTTTTACTTTTCTCAGTAAGTCTGAAGCGAATATAAAGTTATTGAGTCTTTCGTTTGTTGCAGTAAATACTTCGTCTTTTGTTCCTGACCATTCTTTGTGACCCTGATATATGTACAGGATGCTGTCGCCTATACCCATTACTGAGTTCATATCATGGGTATTGATGATGGTTGTCATGTTGAACTCTGTTGTAATGTCGTGTATTAATTCGTCTATCACCAAGGAAGTTTTGGGGTCGAGTCCGGAGTTTGGCTCGTCGCAAAACAAGTATTGTGGATTTAATGCTATAGCTCTGGCTATTGCTACTCGTTTTTGCATACCTCCGCTTATTTCTCCTGGATATTTGTTTTGAGCGTCCAGAAGGTTTACTCTGTCCAAACAAAATTGGGCACGGCGTACACGGTCTCGGTATGTGTCGTTTGAGAACATGTCTAAGGGAAACATTACATTTTCTAATACGGATAGTGAATCGAATAAGGCCGCGCTCTGGAATATCATTCCCATTTCTTTACGAAGTGTTTTCTTTTCCTTTTTCCCCATTCCAAGGAGATTTCTGTTGTCATAAAGCACTTCGCCTTTTTCAGGAGTGAGAAGTCCTACGATACATTTCATTAGGACAGTCTTACCTGAACCGCTCTGACCTATTATGAGGTTTGTTTTACCATTATCGAAAGTGAAGTTTATATCGTCGAGGACAGTTTTACCTTCGAAAGACTTACTTATAGATTTTACTTGTATCATCCCATTAATAATTGAGTAAGAACTAAATCGGAAAATAATATGAGTACGCTGCTTGATACTACAGCGTTTGTACTGGCTTTTCCAACTGATATAGAACCGCCATCAACAGTATAACCAAAATAAGCAGATACACTGGCTATTATGAATGCGAAGAATAGAGATTTTATAAAACTGCACCAGATGTACCATTCGATGAAACAGTACTGAAGACCATATTCAAGGTCGGTAGCGTTCATTATACCTGCAAACCATGCTGTACAGAAAGCTCCTACTATTCCGGCAAATATACTGAATACGACAAGGAACGGTATCATTGTCATAAGTCCTAATATTTTAGGCAGAATAAGATATGATGCTGAGTTTATACCCATGATTTCGAGTGCATCTATTTGTTGGGTGACACGCATGGTTCCCAATTCGGAAGCGATGTTGGATCCTACTTTACCTGCAAGAATGAGACACATTATGGCTGAAGAAAACTCAAGAAGCAGAATCTCACGAGTGGTATATCCTACTACGAAACGAGGCATCCATGGACTTTCTATATTCAACTTTATCTGAATACATATAACTGCTCCTATGAAAAATGAAATAAGAAGTACTATACCTATGGAATTTATTCCAAGCTGGTATAATTCGTTTACATATTGCTTAAAATACATTCTTATTCTTTCAGGGCGGGAAAATACTCTACCCATTAGAATAACGTATTTGCCGAGAATACTTATTGGTTTTATCATGATGTCAAAAATAATTTGCTGCAAAAGTACTGTTTTTTAGCTATTAAATAATAAAAGATAGGATGATTTTAATATAAATGACCATATAACCCAAGAATTTTACTACTTTTGTGCCCAAAATAAGCTGTATGGAAGAATTGAAAGATAAAGAATACGAAGGAATGTCTGGGAATATTGTTTCTCAGACTGGCAATAATGAATGTATGGTGCTTCGTACGGAGAATCTTGTCAAGAAATATGGTAAACGAACTGTTGTAAATGATGTTTCCATAAATGTAAAGCAAGGAGAAATAGTTGGACTGTTAGGACCTAATGGTGCAGGAAAAACCACTTCTTTCTATATGACGACCGGACTTATAGTTCCCAATGAGGGACATATTTTCTTGAATGATGAGGATATAACATCATATCCTGTTTACAAGCGTGCACAGAAGGGTATAGGTTATTTGGCACAGGAGGCTTCAGTATTTAGGAAAATGAGTGTTGAGGATAATATCGCTTCTGTTCTGGAGTTGACTAACAAGAGTCCGGAATACCAAAAAGATAAATTGGAGAGCCTTATAGCTGAATTCAGATTACAAAAGGTGAGAAAAAATCTTGGAGACCAACTTTCGGGTGGTGAACGTAGAAGAACTGAAATAGCAAGATGCCTTGCGATAGACCCTAAGTTTATTATGCTTGACGAACCTTTTGCGGGGGTTGACCCTATTGCTGTAGAGGATATTCAGCATATTGTGTGGAAACTAAAGGATAAGAATATCGGAATATTGATAACAGACCATAATGTCCAGGAAACATTGAGTATTACAGACAGGGCATATCTGCTGTTTGAAGGTAGAATTCTTTTTCAGGGTACTCCGGAGGAATTGGCCGAAAACAAGATTGTGCGCGAAAAGTATTTGAGTAACAGTTTTGTCTTGAGAAAAAAGGACTTCCAAATACAGAATGAGCGTGAATGATATAATAAGGTACGGCTTGTCTAAATTTTTTTTGTGCTGACTTTTTGGTAGTTGCAAGATTAAACACTATTTTTGCACACCCCAAAAAGTTTATACTTTTGAAAATAAGAATAATAATTAATATAAAACACTTAAGAAATGAATATTTCATTACAGAATGTAAGCAATGTAAGTGCTGTGCTTACTGCGCAAATTGAAAAAGCTGATTATCAGGAAAAAGTTGAAAAAGCGTTGAAGACACTTCGTCAGAGAGTGAATATGCCTGGATTCCGTAAAGGTATGGTTCCAATGGGGCTTATCAAGAAACAGTATGGTGTATCTGTACTTCTTGAGGAAGTTGACAAGTTGTTGCAAGAAAAGGTTGGTGAATATATCCGCGAAAATAAAGTAAACATGTTGGGTACTCCGCTTCCAAAGGAAAACAACGCTAACTTCGAAACAAATGAAAACTTCGAATTCTCTTTCGATATCGCTTTGGCTCCTGAATTCTCTATAGAATTGTCAAACAATGATACTGTTGA
>CALUIE010000036.1 GCA_944320605.1 uncultured Phocaeicola sp.
ATTCATGTGTATCACTTGAATATAGGTCAGCCTGACCTGCCTACTCCACGAGCGGCCCTTGAGGCAATTCGTAACATTGACCGTACTGTTCTGGAATACAGTCCGAGCCAGGGATATAGAAGCTATCGTGAAAAACTGGTAGGTTATTATAAAAAATATGATATAAATCTTACTGCTGACGACATCATTATCACTACTGGTGGATCGGAAGCTGTGTTGTTCGCTTTTATGAGTTGCCTTAATCCGGGTGACGAAATCATTGTGCCTGAACCTGCATACGCCAATTATATGGCCTTTGCAATTTCTGCAGGTGCTGTCATCAGGACTGTTACAACGACTATAGAGGAAGGATTCTCATTGCCTAAGGTGGAAAAGTTCGAGGAACTTATCAACGAACGTACCAAGGGTATCCTTATATGTAATCCAAATAATCCGACCGGGTATCTTTATACACGTAGGGAGATGAACCAGATACGCGACCTGGTGAAGAAGTATGATCTGTTCCTTTTCTCAGATGAAGTTTACAGGGAATTTATTTATACAGGTTCGCCCTATATATCGGCATGTCATTTGCAGGGTATAGAACAGAATGTGGTATTGATTGATTCCGTATCAAAGAGATATTCTGAATGCGGTATCCGTATTGGTGCGCTTATAACCAAGAATGCGGAAGTGCGCAAAGCTGTTATGAAGTTCTGTCAGGCAAGGCTTAGTCCCCCTTTGATAGGTCAGATTGCGGCAGAGGCATCTCTTGATGAGCCTGAAGAATACTCTCGCGAAACTTACGATGAGTACGTTGAACGAAGAAAATGTCTTATAGACGGATTGAACAGAATTCCGGGTGTTTATTCGCCTATTCCTATGGGTGCTTTCTATACAGTGGCAAAACTGCCTGTGGACGACAGTGAGAAGTTCTGTGCATGGTGCCTGTCTGAGTTTGAATATGAGGGAGAGACTGTAATGCTTGCTCCTGCGAGTGGTTTCTATACTGCACCGGGAGCCGGAAAGAATGAAGTCCGACTGGCATACGTTCTGAAGAAAGAAGATTTGGTTCGTTCACTTTTCGTTTTGAGAAAGGCACTGGAGGCGTATCCGGGAAGAGTTGACGAATAAAATATGAATTGGAAATTGTTTATAGCCCGTCGTATCTACAAGAATAACGACGGAAACAAAGAGGTATCAAAGCCGGCTGTGCGCATTGCCATGGCCGGCATTTCTATTGGTCTTGCCGTGATGATTGTCTCGGTAGCGGTGGTTATCGGTTTTAAAAATCAGGTACGCGACAAAGTGGTAGGACTGGCTTCAGAAGTAATTGTGACCAGCCTAGACGATGCGCAACTATATATGACTGCACCAATAGCGGCCGGAGACAGCTTGATGGATGCTCTGAAACAGAAACCTGATATCAGTCACGTGCAGCGTTATTCTGTAAAGCCGGGTATGATTATGACTGATGAAAGTTTTCAGGGTATGGTACTGAAAGGAGTAGGGCAGGAATACGATATGAGCTATATACGTGAGCATGTAGTGGACGGAGAGATACCTGTTTTTACGGATTCGGCAGCTACAAATCTTGTGCTTGTATCAAAATCCATAGCCGATAAACTGAATCTGAATGTAGGCGACAAGATTTATACTTACTATGTTGATGATAATGTTCGTGGCAGAAGGCTGACAGTGTCAGCCATTTATCAGACAAACTTCTCGGCTTATGACGATTATTTTCTTTTGAC
The DNA here is from genome assembly GCA_944320605.1 of uncultured Phocaeicola sp. Lineage (GTDB taxonomy): Bacteria > Bacteroidota > Bacteroidia > Bacteroidales > Bacteroidaceae > Phocaeicola. The sequence continues at coordinate 1,734 of CALUIE010000036.1, forward strand.
AGACATTTACACTGTAAACAGACTTAACAAATGGAAGGCTGACCAGGTGAGTGGCATAGAAATAGATGTAGATGACTACTCGCGCATTGATGCTGTGAACGAGGATATTCGTACAGGGCTATTCGAATCTTCCGACAAATACGGTCAGAGTTATTTCTCAAGGACTATTGTTGAGGCCAATCCACAGATTTTTGCGTGGCTTGATCTGCTTGATCTGAATGTTTGGGTCATACTGATACTTATGACAGGCGTGGCAGGTTTTACCATGATTTCCGGTTTGTTGATAATAATACTGGAACGAACTAATATGATTGGTGTACTTAAAGCTATGGGTGCCGACAATAATTCCATAAGGAAAATCTTTCTGTCATTCTCGGTCTTTCTTATAGGAAGGGGAATGTTGTGGGGAAACGTAATAGGCTTGTCGCTTTGTTTGATACAATATTTCTTTGAACCTGTAAAACTTGATCCGTCAGTGTATTACGTCAGTTCTGTTCCTATAGAGCTGAATGTCATTATTTATATTTTGCTGAATGTATTTACATTGATAGTATCTGTACTGATGCTTGTAGGACCTTCTTATCTTATAAGCAGAATTCATCCGGCACGCTCAATCCGTTATGAATGATTCTTGAATAAATTGGCGTAACACGTTCGTGTCACACGCGTTGCACGTACGTGTTACACGCGTCACACGTTCGTGTTCCGCCCGTTACACGTACGTGTAACGCTAATTAAACGGCTTTTTCATATAACCTCAATTCGTGGTTTACAATAATAAAACGAAATGCCCGATACAAGGAAACAAAACCAGGTATCGGACATTTCGTCTTTTATATATTATTTTTTATAGTTTCAACCTATCTTACTTATCTTTTTCAGTTTTTCTTCATCTATGAGCTTTATCTTTCTTCCGTCTATTATTATCAGTTTTTCTGATGCAAAGTTTGAGAGAGTACGTATTGCGTTCGATGTTGTCATGTTTGACAGGTTTGCCAAATCTTCGCGCGAAAGGTATATACTAAGCGTACATTGGTCTTCTTCCACTCCGTATGTATCTTTCAGGAACAGCAATGATTCAGCCAGTCTTCCGCGTATATGTTTCTGAGTGAGGCTGACAGTTCTTTCGTCGGAAATACCCAAATCAATGGAAAGCTGTCTGATAAAGAAAAGTCCTAATTGTGCGTTTTCTTCCAGAAGTTTCACTATACATGTCATAGGGATAAGACAGATAGTACATGGCTCGAATGCGGCGGCTGCAGTAACGAAATTCTCATTGGCGAAATATGCCCTGTATGCAAAGTATTCTTTATCTTTGATGACTCTTATTATCTGGCTTCGTCCGCCGACCCCGTCTTTATAGATTTTCACCTTTCCTTTCAGCAGGCACATCAAGTGTTTTGGTGTTTCCCCTTCACAATAGATAGTTTCGTTTTTCTTATACTTCTGTATCGTAAAGTTTTGCGCTAAATAATCTTTTTGAGCGTCTGTCAATGGTTGCCACAAATCGGGAATACTCTCGGCAATCTCGGTCTCAGATAATTCTTTTTTTACCATAGATGTTATAAAAACGTGTTATATAGCACAAAGGTAAGAATAAAAAATTAAATAATTGTTTTTTTACAATTAAAAATAACGGTTTCAACGGGTTTTGTGTATTTTTGTTTCAGATATGTCGTATATATTCAAATATGGAAGTTTGAAACCGGTGCATCTGCTTTTTATTATATTTAGCATGATGTCGTTGATAGGGAAATCAGAGAATATAATTTCACTGTTTCCCAAAGACCGCATTGTTCCGGATTCCATTCTTGACAAGATGTATTCTTCGGCGTCTGTTTATTCAAACGAAGTGAAAGGTTACAAGGCTAATCTGTATCTGAAAGGGATGATAACCGTTCATAACAGAAACAGGATAATCAAGTACATTCCGTCAATGTTCAAATTAGAAGACAGTATAAGCAACTACATGCATGAGTCAATAAGCGAACTTCAATATACGGCTCCGTCTATTTATGACAGGAAGATTAAGGCTATGGTGTCAACTTTCAAGAGTCAGCGAGGACAAGTGTTTGACATTATGGACTATATGAAATTCAATGTGTATTCGTCATCATTGATGGGAGATAAGGTTCTTTCGCCGCTTAACAGCCAGTCTAAGATACATTACAAATATATTCTTGACAGTTTATCGGTAATAAATAAAAAGCCGTGTTGCAGAATACGTGTGTTGCCTAAATATAAAAGTACCAAACTTGTGGAGGGAACAATGTGGCTGTATGCCGATGATTGGTCTGTTTATAGTTTTGATTTTGAAGGGGCGTACGATTTGATTGATTTCAGAATTAAATCCTATATGGGCAATACACCTCAGACAAAGTATCTGCCGTGTTATATGGATCTTGATATGCATTTCAAGTTCTTGAAGAATCATTTGCAGATGAGGTATTCCGGATGGTTGAACTATACGGAAGTAAAATTTACAGAATTAGGAGAGATGATATATTTCAAGAAGGATAAGAGTAAATACAATTTGTCGAATTCATATACGCTGACTTGTGATACTACCCGTTTGGTAACTGATATAGACTCATTTTCAAGAATGAGACCTTTTCCGCTTACTGACGAAGAAGAACTTCTTTATAAGGATAAGATTGAACGCAGAATGGCTGATAGGCAAAAGTGGGTGAAAGATTCTATTGAAAACCTGAAAAGGCCAAAAAGTCAGGTTTTCTTAGGTCAGGTAGGTGACGCGTTGATAAATTCGTATGATATAGACTTGCCAAAAGTTGGAAGTATAAATTGTTCTCCGATAATTAACCCTCTGCTGCTTAGTTATAGCCACAGAAACGGAATCTCATACAGACAGACTTATAAATATAACAAATTGTTCTATGATGGTCGTTTGTTAAGGATTGCTCCGCAGATAGGTTATAACTTTACCAAAAAAGAATTATATGCCAAGGCAGATGTGGAATACGTTTACAATCCCCGGAAGCATGGTGCTATAGAACTGCATGTGGGAAATGGTAACAGAATTTACAGTAGTGTGGTGCTTGACCAGCTTGAGGCTATGCCGGACAGTACATTCTCTTTTGACGGTCTGGATCTGGATTATTTCAAGGATATTTATGTTAACCTTTCGCATAATATTGAGATAACAAACGGGTTGAATCTTTGGACAGGTCTTTCCATGCACTGGAGATATACGAAAAGTACTCCCGAACTTGATGCAAGGGTACGTTCCAGATATAATAGTTTTGCTCCACGTGTACGTGTAGAATGGACTCCGGGAATGTATTATTATATGAATGGAAACAGAAAGATTAATGTCGGTTCATATTATCCTACGTTCATTGCCGATTATGAGCGCGGTATTAAGGTTTTCAAAAGTTCCGGCGAATATGAAAGGTTGGAATTGTCTGCCGAACAGGTGGTAAAAGTAAGGAATATACATCACATCGCTTATCATATAGGTTGTGGATTCTTTCTTAATCAGGAAGACATGTACTTTGTGGATTATGTAAATTTTTCAAACAGAAATCTTCCACAAGGATGGAATGATGATATAGGCGGAACTTTCCAGATGCTTGATAGCAGGTGGTATAACGCGTCAAGTCATTATGTCCGTGGAAATATGACGTATGAGTCACCATTTATATTGTTGTATCCCGTAAGTAAACTTCTTTCCTTTATACAAAAAGAAAGAATATATGCCGGTATATTGTTTATGCCTCACTTGAACCCTTATTTTGAAATAGGGTATGGTATAGGTACACATATATTTGACGCCGGTGTATTTGTCGGTAACGAACGTGGCAAGTTTACGTCTATAGGTTGTAAATTTACATTCGAGCTGTTTAATAAATGATGTGTGGCTATTTCCTCATGTAATCACTTTTGTGTCTGGTCATATATCCTATTTTCAGACTTATGCTGTAGAATGGCCTCATAATGTCGTATATGAAAAGGAATGACGATATTTTTTCTCCCATAGCTTTTGCTGCTTTATTGAAAATCGTAACGGCTGTTATTGTTCTTATGAGCCATGCTGTGCAGACGCTTGCTGTAAGTATCCATTCTCTGTTTAATATACCTATATATAATGATACTATTACAGATAAACTGAACAATACTGCGGACCATGTTTCAATACTGTTTGACAGTCTGGCTGTTCCTTTATATCGGTTTCCTGTCACTTCATATCCTATTTTGTCACCTTTCCATATTTTCTTGTATTTAGGTAAGGGCATACGCATGATACTGTCAGAATCGACGCATACTTTTGTATTACTCTTGTTAGCTATTTCGTTTATGAACAAATCGTCTTCACCCCTTGACAGTGTAAGTTGGTTGTAAAATCCTTTGTGCTGTAGGTATATATCCTTACGGTATGCCATGTTTCTTCCGATTCCCATGTATGGTTTACCTCCAATAGCCCTTCCGAGAAATCTCATGGAAACCATCAGCATGTCAGATATTATTCTTTTTACAAAAATACCTTTGCTGTTATTGTAGTTGCAGTATCCTAAAACTATGTCAGTTCCGGAAACAAAGTTTCTTGACATACTTCGTAACCAGTTCTTGCTTTCCGGTCTGCAATATGGTTCTGTCACTACTATCCAGTCGTATTTACTGGCTTTTATGCCCATGGCTATTCCTAATTTTTTTCTGCTCACGTATTTGGCAGATTTAGGTATGAACGTATGATAGAGGTGAGGATATTGGCTCCTGAGGATTTTAAGTATGTCCTCGTCTTCGCCTGCCGATTCATCATTTACCACTATAACTTCAAATTCCGGATAATCTTGCTCAAGGATGTATGGAAGATTTTCTTTGAGCATACTTGCGGAATCTTTTGTTACTATAATAACAGATAGGGGAGGACAGTTGGTGTTTTCAGGAAGTTTATTTTGTCGTTTGCTGCATTTGAATAATCTGCTATACGGAACAAGAAAATAATATAACTGTATTAAGAACATAAGTCCGCAGAATATAAGCAAAATAACTGTAGCCAAATTATAGTCTATGTTTGTCATGTCTGTAATGTTTTCTGAAAAAATCATGCAAAAGTAGTTCAAATATTTCAGAAAAAAGGCTTCTTCGATGGTTTTATTTTTGCCATGAAGAAGCCTTTATGCGTGTGTTTTTGTTTCTTTAAATAAGTTCGTCGGATGTATATCCTTGTGGAAGGGTTCTGCAGTTGTATGCCGATGCCATTATTTCACCGTATGCACCTGCCGAACGAAGTGCAATCAAATCACCTCTTTTAGTTTTGTTCAGGTCTATTGCTTTTCCGAAAACGTCTGATGATTCGCAAATAGGACCAACTACATCGTATGTTTCCATATCCTCATCTGAAGTTATGTTTTCTATCTTGTGATATGCCTGATACAGCGCAGGACGGATAAGATCTGTCATACCGGCGTCAACAATAGCAAACTGTTTGTTGGTTCCTTGCTTTACGTAAGTAACCTTTGTGATGAGGCTGCCACACTGTCCCACTACTGCTCGTCCCAATTCAAAATGTAATGTCTGTTGTGGGCGAAGACGCAGATGTTTGTGGTATGTCTTGAAATATTCTGCAAAATCAGGTATAGGCTGACGGTTAGGATGGGCATAGTCTATACCAAGTCCGCCACCTACGTTTATGTGTTCAACGATAATCTGACGTGCGAACAGTTTTTCCTGTAGCTCGTTTACTCTGTTACAGAGAGCAATGAAATCACCCATATCAAGAATCTGTGAACCTATGTGGAAATGAAGTCCAACGAATTTTATGTTATTCATCTCTAATGCCCGGTCGATAACATAATCCATATCGTTCATGCTGATACCAAACTTGTTTTCTGCCAGACCTGTTGTGATATTGGCGTGAGTATGTGCGCCTACATCCGGATTTATACGGAAAGCCACTCTTGCAATTTTGCCTTTTGCTGCGGCAAGCTCGTTGATGACTTCAAGTTCAGGAACAGACTCAACATTGAAGCAGAATATATCGTAGTCCAGTCCGAGATTGATTTCCCAGTCTGTTTTGCCTACTCCGGCATAAACTATTTTGCTTGGTGGAAATCCGGCCTTTATGGCAGCTTTTATTTCTCCTCCGCTTACGCAGTCAGCTCCAAGTCCGCTCTCACGAATAATACTTAGAACTTTAGGGTTGGCATTGGCTTTAACTGCATAATGAACGCAGAATTTATTGTATTTGCCACTTTCATCCTTTATAGTCTGAAGAGTTTCGCGAAGCAGATTTGCATCATAAAAATAGAATGGGGTTTCCATTTCGCGGAATTTTCCGATTGGGAATGTACCTTTCATAAAATGTTCTGTTTTTGGATTTTCGTTTGTAGCTGTTTTTTATAAAAAAAGCGAATGGTCCGGATGTTATAATCCACAGCCATTCGCTTTTATATTATAGATGTTTATTTATTATTGAATAAAACATCGCTTAAAGACTGCAGTGCGCGTTTCTTGTCTTCTTCTTTAATTAGGAAAGAAATGTTGTAGTTACTTCCTCCGTATGAAATCATGCGGACAGGAACTTCTTTCATTGCTTGAAGAGCTTTTGATTCGAAACCTACATTTTCCCACTCAAGGTCACCAACAACGCATACAATACACATATCCTGATCAACAGTTACTGTACCGTATTTCTTCAAATCATCTACTATCTCGTTCAAGTGTTTAGTATTGTCTATGGACATCGATACGCCGACTTCCGAAGTACAAACCATGTCGATAGCAGTCTGGTAGCTTTCGAATATTTCGAATACCTTGCGGAGGAATCCGTGAGTAAGCAGCATACGGCTTGACTTGATCTTGATAGCTGTGATATTGTCTTTTGCTGCTACTGCTTTGATTTTGCCTTTCTCAGTTTCGTTAGAGATAAGAGTACCAGGTGCGCTTGGCTCCATAGTGTTGAGCAGTCTTACCGGGATATTTGCATATTTGGCAGGCTGCACACATGTTGGGTGAAGAATTTTAGCACCGAAGTAAGCCAGTTCTGCAGCTTCTTCAAAATGGAGTTGACGTACTGGAGAAGTTTTTTCAACGATACGAGGGTCATTGTCGTGCATACCGTCGATGTCTGTCCATATCTGAATTTCAGAAGCGTTTACAGCGGCACCGATAAGAGATGCAGTATAGTCGCTACCACCTCTTTGGAGATTATCTATTTCTCCGTATGCGTTGCGGCAGATGTAACCCTGAGTGATATAAATTTCATATCCCGGATTTGCTTCAAGTTGGAGAGCCAGTTTCTCACGGATATAAGTCAGGTCAGGTTCGCTGTTCTTGTCAGTACGCATGTATTCCAATGCCGGAATAAGTACAGCTTTAACTCCTTGTTCGCAAAGATAGTTTGTTACCATATTTGTAGATATTATTTCTCCTTGTGCCAGAATAACTTTTTCTTCAAATAAAGTGAAAATATCTTTTGTATATGAACGGATATAGTCAAATACAGACTTTACGAATTCCAATGTCTTCTGTTTATATTCTTCGGTAGAATAAAGCTCATCTATGTGCTGTTTATATTTTGATTCCAGCTTATTGATGATTTCATTCGCACCTTCAGGATTTTTCTTGTACAGATAATCCGAAATTTCAACTAATGTGTTAGTTGTACCCGACATTGCGGAGAGTACTACTATTTTCTGCTCGCCGTCAGAAATCAATTTGGCAACATCTTTCATCCTCTGCGCAGAGCCTACTGATGTTCCTCCAAACTTTAAAACCTTCATTTTACGTTTCGAATTTTAATGGATTGTTAATAATTAAATATCAGAATGCAAAATTAGCAATAATAATCAATTTCTTTTTGTTTTTATGCCGATTTTACATCCAAGTTTGTTTTTTTTATGAATTTTGTTGTTCTTCCAACTTGTGTGACTCACATTTATAAACCTTACCCGGATATTCGGATAACAGATTTATATTATGTGTAGTCATTATAATGGCTGATCCTTGCGAACATATATCTCTCAGAAGTTCTACTATACGATGTCCGGTTTCTACATCAAGATTTCCGGTTGGTTCGTCAGCAAGAATTAGCTCCGGTTTATTCAGTATGGCTCTGGCTATTACAATTCTCTGCTGTTCTCCTCCCGAAAGTTCGTTTGGCATTTTATATCCTTTTGTTTCCATCCCAACCTGTGTGAGAACTTCTGCAATTCTGGTCTGTATATCGTTATCGTTTTTCCATCCGGTGGCTTTCAGTACGAACTCCAGATTTTCTTTTACAGTACGGTCCGTAAGTAACTGGAAATCCTGAAAAACAATACCTATTCTTCTTCTTAATGCAGGGATATGCTTTCTCTTTATTGTTTTCATATCATATCCTAAGACGGTGGCGTTACCATCCTTTATATCGAGCTCGCCGTAGATGGATTTCAGGAATGTGGATTTTCCGCTTCCTACCTTACCTATAAGATAGACAAACTCTCCGGGATTGATGCTGAAATTGATATTTTCCAGAATCTCCTGTTCCTGTTGCCAGATGCTTACATTGCTGTATGATATAAGTGGTCCTTCGCTCATTGATTAATGTTTTTTCCAGGTTTCACTGTGGCGTTCCTTCAGTTCTCGGGCCAGATCTTCTATACGGTAGCCTTTCGAAGTCAGCAACACTATAAGGTGATAGATGAGGTCCGCTCCTTCATAAATAAGTCTTTCGTCAGTACCGTTACATGCTTCGATTACAGTTTCAACGGCTTCTTCACCCACTTTCTGCGCCATTTTGTTCACTCCCGACTGGAAGAGACTTGTTGTATATGATTTTTCCGGCATTTCTTCATGTCGTTTGCAGATGAAGTCCTGAAGCTCTTTAAGGAACATTATGTCCTGCTCGTTTTTTTCTCCCCAGCAAGTATCTGTACCAAGGTGGCAGACAGGTCCTACAGGGTTCACCATTATGAGGAGAGTATCGTTATCACAGTCAGCCTTTATAGATACCACATTCAGAAAGTTTCCGCTTTCTTCTCCTTTAGTCCAAAGTCTGTTCTTTGTGCGGCTGAAGAAAGTTACCTTGCCTGTTTCTACAGTTTTCTGATATGCCTCTTCGTTCATGAATCCCAGCATAAGTACTTTCTGAGTGTAGTTGTCTTGTATGATGGCCGGAACCAGTCCGTTCATTTTGTCAAAATTCAATTCCATAATTTTATAATCTTTTTTCGGTTAATATGTATGTGTATTTATAGTCTTACGGAAATACCTTCTTCGTGAAGATACTCTTTCAGTTTCATGATAGGTATTTCTCCAAAATGGAACACGCTTGCAGCGAGTGCGGCGTCTGCCTTACCAAAAGTAAATGCGTCTCTGAAATGCTCCATCTTTCCGGCACCGCCTGAGGCTATTACAGGAATGTCCAGTGTCTCGCTCAGATGCGCCAATGCTTCGTTGGCATATCCTGTTTTCACTCCGTCATGGTCCATACTTGTGAACAGTATTTCACCTGCACCACGGTCATTGACCTCCTTTGCCCATTCGTACAGGTATCTTTCGGTTTCCACTCTTCCGCCGTTAAGATAGCATTTCCAGCCGGTGGCTGTCTGTCTGGCATCAATGGCTACCACGCACACTTGGGAACCGAAGTGTTTTGCTATTTCATCTACAAGCATCGGATTTCTTATCGCTGCGGAGTTTATAGATACCTTGTCAGCTCCGGCATTGAGCAATCTGTCAACATCTTTAAGCTCGTTTATTCCGCCGCCTACGGTGAAGGGAATGTTAATCTGTGCAGCTATTCGCTTCACAAGATCTGTAAATGTTTTTCTTCCTTCGTGGCTGGCTGTGATGTCAAGGTAAACAAGCTCGTCTGCGCCCTGTTCGCTATAAGCTTTTCCCAGTTCCACCGGGTCGCCTGCCTGTCGCAGATTTACGAATTTTGTACCTTTTACAGTCTGTCCGTCTTTTATGTCGAGGCATGGTATGATTCTTTTTGCAAGCATAATCAGTCTTGTTTGTCAGAGTTTGATAAATCGGATAAGTCTTTTAATTTGATTTTCCCTTCATATATGGCTTTCCCGAATACCACGGCAGGAATGCCTGCTTCATTCAGTCTGTATATATCGTCAAGGCAACTTACTCCTCCGCTGGCTATCAGGTGTATGTCAGGATGATTGGCCATTATACTTTTATATAGTTCAACGGATGTGCCTTCCATCATTCCGTCCTTGCTTATGTCTGTACAGAGAACTTTCGATACTCCTTTGTTTATATAATCGTTCAGGAAATCTTCAAGCATAATGTCGCTTTCTTCTTTCCATCCGTTAATTGCTATTTTGTTGTCTTTTACATCTGCTCCCAGAATTATCTGTTCGTGACCATATTTGTTCAGCCATTTTTCAAACAATTGTGGATTTTTGACCGCAATACTGCCGACAGTTACCATCTGTGCCCCGTTGTCAAAAGCTATGATAAGATCCTCGTCCGATTTTATACCTCCTCCGAAATCAATAATAAGAGATGTCCTTCCGGCCAGTTGCTCCAAAGTCCTGTAGTTGACTATATGTTTTGATTTGGCTCCGTCAAGATCAACAACATGCAGTCGTCTTATACCGTATGCCTCAAATTCTTTAGCTACTTCAACAGGATTTTCATTGTATATTTTTTTTGAGTCATAGTCTCCTTTTGAGAGACGGACACATTTGCCGTCAATGATATCTATAGCAGGGATTATTTCTATCATAATACATTTCGTCTTTATAGTTCTAAGAAATTCCGTAATATTCGTTCTCCGGTTCTACCGCTTTTTTCAGGGTGAAACTGTGTAGCGTAAAAATTATCTTTATGTAGTGCCGAGCTGTATGGCAGAATATAGTTGGTACGTGCAGCAGTGAATTCGTTTAAAGGAACATAATAGCTGTGTACGAAATAGACATATTCATCTTTATCGAATCCTTTAAACAGTGGACTTAGTGTATTTTCGATAGTGTTCCATCCCATGTGTGGCACCTTGTCTTTATGTCTCTCCGGACAAAATCTTTTAACTTCAGTGTCAAATATTCCAAGGCAATCGGTATTTCCTTCTTCCGAATATTTACACATAAGTTGCATTCCAAGGCATATTCCAAGAAGCGGTTGTTTCAGATCCTTTATCAATTTATCAAGGTTTTGTTCCTTTAGATATTTCATTGTGGTTTCAGCTTCGCCCACACCCGGAAATATAATTTTGTCTGCCTTTAGGAGTGTCTCCTTGTCAGATGTTATAATAGGTGTCACTCCTATACGTTTCAAGGCATAGTCCACAGAAAATATGTTTCCGGCATTATATTTGATTATTGCTACATTCATCTTTTATTTTTTACTGACTCATTCCAACGTTTTGCAAAAGTAACCAAATAATATTGAATTCCTAAATTTTCTATCAAAAAGTTTGGAATATGAATTATTTTATTACATCATATACTTTTTTATATATCAGTCTTGTATTAAATGTCTTATTTTTACATTCTTGATGATGGTTTAAAATAAAAAAGTCAATATATGCGTGATTTTATAAAAAATATCCTTACCTTTATAAAAAATATTAATACTATTGTGATTATGAAAGAAACAGATTTAAAAAATGGTAAGTTGGAGTCAGATACTTATGAAACTCCTAAAAGTAATGTTATAAACTTGCAAACGGAAACAGCTATACTTGGTGGTAGTGTCGTAACTGGTTCATCTCAGCACGAAGGATTTTATGAAGACGATTATCAATGGTAAAAAATTATAAGTATAATATGAAAAAGTATATTTTATCCGGTGTTATATTGGGTTTGGTAGTAATCATTTCTTCATGCTCTAAGGAAGTTGATGATGAAGTTTCTGGTACGAGCAAAGTTAGAATGGAATTTAGAGCAGGCATTGATGCTGTGTCGCGTACTGTTTTAACTGAAAATAATAAAGTTAAATGGGAAGTTGATGATGCTATTTCATTATTTGACCAAAACAGTAATAACAGATTTACAACAACACAAAGTGGTACTTCTGTAACATTCACAGGTTCGGCGCAAGACAATTTAGAGACATATTATGCATTATATCCTTATAATGAAAGTGCAACAATTTCAGGTAATATGATTATTACGAAGCTGCCTGCCGAACAAACAGCACTTGCTGGTAGTTTTGCCAAGATGCTTAATCCGTCAGTGGCAAAGTCTGGTGCTGATAAGTTATTGAATTTTAAAAATGCTTGTGCGGTAGTGAAGTTTACACTTGGAGCTGGCGTTACAAATGTTGTGAAAGCAATGTTCCGTGGAAATGATGGAGAGTCATTGGCCGGTACGTTGAATATTAATGTTAGTGGCAATGCTCCTGTAACCACGGTTGAAACGGGTGAAGGAACCGGAGTAACTTTGACAAGCAATGAAGGCTTTGGTATAGGTACTGACTATTATTTCGTAGTTGCTCCTTTAGAATTAAAAAAGGGAATTACACTTGTTCTTTATGACAGTAATGGAAAAGAGTGGAAACGTAGGGGCGGTAATCCGGTAAAATTGACAGCGGGACATATATTGGATTTGGGAACTATTACACCTGATGATTTTAAGGAGGTTGTTCATATTAGTACTGCTGATGATTTGGTTAATTGGTCTGAAAGTTCAAACAAGTTAACTACAGATGTAGTTTTGGATGCAGATATTTATATGGATGGTAAAACATGGACTCCTGTAGGAAGTAGTATGACTGCCGGTGAAGGATATTCCGGTAATTTTGACGGTAATGGAAAAACTATACATAACCTAAATATAAATAATGTAAGTGGTAATGTAGGTTTCTTTGGTGGACTTGCCCAGGGAGCCAAGGTTTATGATCTTAAATTCTTAAAAGCAACAATAACGGGCGATGGCTCTTCGTATGCAGGTGTGGTAGCAGGTGCCAACTTGGGTATAATTGATAATTGTAACGTAAGTAATTCTAAAGTTTCAGGAAATAATGCCGGTGCAGTAACAGGTAATAATAGTGTGCAGGTTAATAATTGTAATGTACAGGATGTTACCATAAACGGTAATTATGCTGGTGGAATTGCCGGTGTTAATCATGGCAAAATAGAATACTGTACGGTATCAGGTAGTGGTACTACAATTACATCTACAGGTTATGGTGCAGGTGGAATTGTTGGTTCCACTTCAGAAGAAAGCGGTGTATCGACAAGTGGTCGTGTTTTGAAATGTGCTGTAAACGATGTTAAAATATTCGGTAATAGGGTTGGAGGTATTGCAGGTGAAAATTCTTTTGGTGCTGTAGCGCAATGTGTAGTTAATAAATGTTCGATTACTACTAATAACTATAGCTCCGGAAACAGTGCTTGTCTTGGTGGTGTTGTTGGCTATAATACTCGTGGTGATGTTGTTGCTTGTTATTCAGCAAATTCTATTATAGGTGAAAATAGTGAATCTTTAGAGGCATTAGGTGGAATTGTGGGTTACAATAATAATCCTTCGGCAAACATCTATGGTTGTTATTCTACAAAAAATTCGTTATATGGTACAGTTAGTGGAACTGAATCCGGATTGGGAGCGATTGCAGGATATACTAATGGTAGTGTAACTTCATGTTATGCTATTTTGCCTGAAGGAGTCAGTGAAATAGGATTGGTAGGTAGAATAGGTACTTCTGGTGATTTGAATAATTGTGTTAATGTTGGTGAAAATAATTATGGAACATTGATAGAGAATGTTCCTGATTTGAAAGATGATTATGGTACAACTTGGAAAGCTGCAGAAATTTGGAAAATAACAGCTTCTGGTATTCCTGAAATTAATACCAATTACATAGGGGAAGTTGCTTCCAATTAATTTAATACAATTAAATAATATAAAAATGGGGCGCGATTTCATATTGATGTCGCGTCCCATTTTTTGTATAGTTTTATTTCTTGCCAGGCAGTTGTGGAATAATGCTTTCTATTCTGTTTTCTACATCATTAGGCAGTTTTGAGAAGAAATTCATTCCTGTAACATTCTCCACGCTATCTACGGTCACCATGTATTTCTCGATATTCTGTGAATGTGCAATATTTTTGAAAATAAATCCCATGGCTATAGGATTCTTTCTATTATAAATAAGAATAACTTTGAAAAATCTGTCAGGTACGGCAACCTTATTTCCACCAATCCTCTTAGGTGATTTGGAGTCGAAAATAGGTCCGCAAGCAATGTATATCCTTCCGTATTTGTCAGCCCAGTCTCTGCAAAGTTCCTCCAGATCATTCCAGTCACCACGGTTCAGATTACCAACCTGAGGGCAGATATTACTCATGTAGAACGATTCTATCATAGCCTGTTTGCTCCATTTCATATCCGCTGCAGGAGCCATGTGTCCTCTGTCGTATCCACTTTTGGTATAGTCTTTGTGCACTACTTTCGGCTCTGGTAGGTCCGGATCGGGCAGAAATTTGTCGTATCTTTCTGTTTCGCCTTTGGTCTCCTCCCTTGTAAGTTCCCATGCTACCCAATTCGGATTCTTATAATATTGGTTGTATGATAAGGTATAGCCTGTTCTGTTTATAATAATTTCCTTTTCATATCGTCCGGGGTATGTATAAACAGGTATTTCCAGATTGAGCGTTGGAACTTCTGTTGATGTGGTCGTTTCCTCTTTGCTTCCAGATTTGATTTTTTCAATTACAGGTTTTAGATTTTCTGCCTGAGATATTAGTTCATCTTTTATTTTATCAGCTTCTTCTACCGTTTTCTTTAATGTTTTCTGTATTTCATTGCTGTCTGGGAGTTCCGGTAGTTCTATTTCTCTGTTATTATCAGAATATATGAAATATCCACTTGCACATAGTCCGAGCAGGATGATTAACAGAAGTGGTCTCCACTTGATACCGCTTTTCTTTTTTTTCTTCTTTGCCATTTCTTTTATACGAGTTTGAATCTTATTCTCAAAATGCCATCGTTATAATCGTGGCTGATAATCTTGAATGTTCCTATTTCTGATGTGTTATTAACATGAAGTCCTATACATAGGCATTCGTCGTAATCACCAACCTTTACTATTCTTACAGTATCAGAGGCATTTTCCGGCAAGCGTTTCAAATCAAATCTGTCTGCCGCTTCCTTTTGTGTTATGAATTCTGTGGTTACATCAAGATTTTGTGCAATAACACTGTTTACAGTTTCTTCTATCTTAGCAATATCTTCATCACTTAAAGGTTGCGGAATAGCATAGTCCAATTTGCTTTTCTTTTTTTCTATGTGTGCCGAAACTGCTCTTCCGCATCCGAAAAGGTTTATCATTGTACGGTTTACTATGTGTTCGCAGGTGTGCATGGGAGGAAATTCCTCTTTGTTATGTGTGTTAAGCTGAATAGGTTGGTCCATAATTAACTATATTATTGTTCGTCCTGCAAATTAACTAAAAATATTTGTTACTCTGATAGTATTGTTATTCTTCATTCTGTTTTTTTTATTACTAAGATGACATAAATATTTAGTGATAAATTAGAGAAATATCAAGCGTTTAGTGTTTAAATGTCTTTTCTCATACCTTGAAAATAGGTGATTTTTTGCTATCTTTGCACTCAAATTAATTTTACGCATTAAAAACGAATGAAGAATATACGTAATTTCTGCATTATAGCACATATCGATCATGGAAAGTCAACTTTGGCAGACCGATTGCTTGAATACACACAGACAATCAAGGTTACTGAAGGACAGATGCTTGACGACATGGATTTGGAACGTGAGCGTGGTATAACAATCAAGAGCCACGCCATCCAGATGGAATATAACTACAACGGTGAAAAATACATCCTTAATCTTATTGATACTCCGGGACATGTGGACTTTTCATACGAGGTTTCACGTTCAATTGCTGCATGTGAGGGAGCATTGCTTATTGTAGATGCTTCACAAGGTGTGCAGGCTCAGACCATATCAAATCTTTATATGGCACTTGAACATGATTTGGAAATTATTCCGGTTCTGAACAAGTGCGATATGGCAAGTGCTATGCCTGAGGAAGTGGAAGATGAAATCATAGACCTTTTGGGATGCAAGCGTGAAGAGATTATCAGGGCATCAGGTAAAACAGGTATGGGGGTTGAGGAAATCCTTAAAGCTGTTGTAGAACGTATTCCTCATCCTGTAGGTGATGAAGATGCTCCTCTGCAGGCTCTTATCTTTGATTCTGTATTCAATTCTTTCCGTGGAATTATAGCTTACTTTAAGATTGAGAATGGAGTATTGCGTACGGGTGATAAGGTAAAATTCTTTAATACTGTAAAAGAATACGATGCTGACGAGATTGGTGTATTGAAGATGGACATGGTTCCGCGCAAGGAACTTCGTACAGGCGATGTGGGTTATATCATTTCCGGTATCAAGACATCCAGAGAAGTAAAGGTGGGAGATACAATCACTCATATAGCCAATCCGTGTGATAAGGCAATTGAAGGTTTTGAGGAAGTTAAGCCTATGGTTTTTGCCGGAGTATATCCTATTGAGGCAGAAGATTATGAGAATCTTAGAGCATCATTGGAAAAGCTGCAGCTTAACGACGCTTCGTTGACATTCCAGCCTGAATCATCGTTGGCATTGGGATTCGGTTTCCGTTGCGGATTCCTTGGATTGCTTCACATGGAAATTGTTCAGGAGCGTCTGGACCGTGAGTTTGATATGAACGTCATTACTACTGTGCCTAACGTATCGTATATGATATATGATAAGCAGGGTGGGGTACAGGAAGTGCATAATCCTGGCGGTATGCCTGATCCAACATTGATTGACCATATTGAGGAACCATATATTGATGCTTCTATAATTACCACTACCGATTATATTGGTCCTATTATGACTCTGTGTCTTGGCAAGCGTGGTGAGCTGGTTCGTCAGGACTATATATCAGGTAATCGTGTGGAATTGCATTACAAGATGCCGCTTGGGGAAATCGTGATTGATTTCTATGATAAGCTGAAGAGTATTTCTAAGGGATATGCTTCGTTCGATTATCACCAATCAGGCTTCCGTCCTTCAAAGCTCGTTAAACTTGATATTCTTTTGAATGGTGAATCGGTAGATGCTCTTTCTACTCTTACACATTTCGACAATGCGTACGACCTTGGAAGACGCATGTGCGAGAAACTGAAAGAACTTATCCCACGCCAGCAGTTCGAAATTGCAATACAGGCTGCAATCGGTGCGAAGATTATTGCCCGCGAAACTATCAAGGCTGTACGTAAGGACGTAACTGCCAAGTGTTATGGTGGTGACGTGAGCCGTAAGCGTAAACTTCTTGAGAAACAGAAGAAGGGTAAGAAACGTATGAAACAGATTGGTACTGTGGAAGTGCCGCAGAAGGCGTTCCTTGCAGTATTGAAACTTGACTAATATACTTACCAAATAATTAAAACGAGCCCATAACGGATGATTTTATGCCGTTGTGGGTTCGTTTTTTCTTTATAGACTCTTCTTTATAAGTATTTTTCCGTAACTTTTGCAAGAAAAGATAACTCGCTTAGAATAAATCAGTTGGTCGGATTGCTTGAAAATTGGGTAATGAGATAGCAACCGTTCGTATTTCTGAGTTCTTCATTGTTATGCTTCAATGTGACAACTCTGATGCCACAAAGGTACTAAAAGAATTGCGGACAGAAAAATAATATTTCTTCATTTTCGTTATTACATTATATTTTGAGTACTTTTGTGTTATAATCAAGTTTTTACAGAAGCCAATGAAATACAAGCATATAATATTCGATGTTGACGGAACTTTACTTGACACTGAATTTGCTGTTTTGCATAGTTTACAAGATACTGTAATGCAGTATTCACATACATCTATCCCAACAGATAAGTTATGCTTTGCTTTGGGAATACCTGGTGAAGTTGCTCTTGAAAGATTAGGAATTGTGGATACGATAGGAGCCAACGGATATTGGAACGAGATGATGCAGAAATACCACAATAGTATAGGTCTGTTTGATGGAATAAGTAAAATGTTGTCAGCGTTACGCGATAAAGGTTATCGCTTGGGGATAATAACTTCTAAAACGAAGTCTGAGTTTGAGACGGATTTTGTACCTCACAGAGTTAGTCATTACTTTGATTCCATCATCTGTGTGGATGATTCACCTAAGCCCAAGCCATATCCTGACCCTATATTGACATACCTAAATCGGAATCAAATCCTTGCGGAGGAAGTCGTTTATATTGGCGACACGGAATATGATAGTCAATGTGCTCATTCGGCAGGAGTTGATTTCGGACTTGCATTGTGGGGATGCCGTAATAGTGCAGGTATCAACAGTGAATACAGATTCAATACACCCAATGATATAGTAATAGAATATGGACAATAAACTTAGCAAATGGAAAGTTCTCGACAGAGAATACATCATTCAGAGACCGTGGCTTACGGCAAGACGTGACAAAGTAGAGTTGCCCGATGGGCGCATCATAGAGGAGTACTATGTCCTTGAATACCCGGATTGGGTGAATGTAATCGCAATAACTAAGAACGGTCAGTTTATCATGGAGAAACAATACCGTCACGGATTAGGTGTGAATAGTATCGAACTTCCTTGTGGAGTGATGGAGAAGGGCGAACAGCCCCTTGAAGCGGCTCAACGCGAACTGCTTGAAGAAACAGGTTACGGAAATGGCGAATGGAGCAAGTTAATGACCATTGCCCCTAATCCAGGTTCAATGAGTAACTTGACACATTGCTTTCTTGCTGTAGGTGTAGAGAAAATATCCAATCAGTCGTTGGACGAAACGGAAGAATTGACGGTACACCTCATGAATGAAACAGAGGTTAAATCATTGTTAGAGAACGACCAAATCTATCAATCATTGATGGTTGCTCCACTTTATAAATATTTCAACCTTAAATAAATACTATTCAAGAGTTTATAAAAAGTCGTAATAATTTGTTTGTATAAGGCTTATTATTACGACTTTCTTATTTAGAGTCTCATTCCTCGATTTTGTCTTCTGCTTGTCGGCAATCCTAACGCTTCCATAAACTCATCTTTCTTGCGTCGGAACCAAGAATGATGCGATACGCCATCGATATTGAGGTCAAATCTTCCCTCTCTATCTTGTTTGAGAGAACATACAGCTCCATCAGTTGAAAATGATTGATTATGTACAGGTGAGAATAGATTGCCTTTGACGGGTATTTCCTTAAAGGTACATAATGCTTTGATAAGGTTATCGCTAAAACCAAGTTTTTCGCTGAGGTATTTAATCATCGGCATCAGTTTCTCCACATACGGGAAGTAACGCAAAATCCTGTCGATATATTCCGATTGCTTGCGGTTTTCCGCTTCGTATGACTGCTTAACCTCCTGTATATGCTTTTGGTGTTCCACCTGCATTTGCTTGTTATTGGATTGCAGTTGTTCAATGGTTTTATCTCGGATTGCGATTTCGTCCCGTAAATCCTCGTTCTTGCGTTCCAATGATTTCATCTTACCGCTGCCGAAAAGAGAACTCACTCCGCTTGCAAGTGCTGTTGCTGCATCGGTGGCTACGCTTTTGAGTTTGTCGGTGCGTATCTCCGATTTCACCTGTTTGAGTTCTTGCTCGGCTTCGGCTTTCTGTTCTTGCAGTCGTTTGGATTCCATTTCAAGAGCGTCATTCATCTTTTTCAATTCCCGATAATATTGCGTGGTGGTAGTGTGCCGTGCTTCGGATCCACGAACACCACGCTGCAATCCATACTTTGCCAT
Source organism: uncultured Phocaeicola sp. (assembly GCA_944320605.1). GTDB lineage: Bacteria > Bacteroidota > Bacteroidia > Bacteroidales > Bacteroidaceae > Phocaeicola. The sequence goes on from CALUIE010000036.1 coordinate 21,403, forward strand.
TACCTTTGCATAGCCATCGTGATATGAAATCAGCGTTTGGCGGTTGAACAAATCATCGGCACACAAACGGACTGCATTTGCTTTCTTGCGATATTTGCGTTTGCCGTTGGCTTGCTCTTTCTTGGCTTTACGGCGTTCACCTGTTACGATGGGTACAACCGATGCGTGGATGTGCGGTGTCTTCTCGTCCATATGAAGATGAGCCGAAACTACATTCTCCCGACCGAATGTATCGTAAAGGTATCTTATGCTGTCTTGACACCATTCACCGAGTTTGCCATTTCTGTAAATAGCCATCATATCCTCGTGTGTTCCCGACATTACGATACGTACAACTCTTACTTGGTCGTTGGTGATTTTCCGCTTGATGCCTGCCGTTTGTAGTCGGTGGGCGATTGCTTCATCCCTGCCGTTCACTCCATCGGGATATGTAACCAATGCCATATTAAGATGCGTTCTTGTCGGGTCGGCATTATGCGGTATAACTTTTCTCTCTATGTGGTCGGATTGTGTGGCATCCGAAGTGCCTTTTGATTTCTTTACATCAAATGTAAAATTTCCCATATTGTTTGTTTTTAGTAGTTAGACTTGATTGATTTCTGTGACTTGTTGCTTTCCGCTTGCAAGGGTTTATTTTAGATGAACCCTTGCTGCACTCGGCATAGTACAAGCGAGCTTGTTCTCTGCTCTCGTTGGCATAGGGTTTCCAAAGGGCTTTCCCTTTGGCTCGATAGGGAGTTTTTAGCGTTACGATAGTAATGCGTTAAGAAAACGCCCTATTGAGCTATGGTATTTTTGCTAAATACCTTTGGGAAAGCAAGCGTGCCGATTATAGACCCAATCCCTTTTTCTTCTTTGGTGGTGGATTGTACATCCGTTTTGCGGATTGGACTTGTGATTTTTTCTCTGCCTGTTTTGCTTGGTTTCTGTGGCATAGATACTCGTTCAAATCCTTATGCTCCTTGTAGTGATGCGACATATCTTGAAGCCTGTTTCCAAACATCTTTTTCAGATTCTCATACGCTCTTTTTCCTGCTTGGTCGTTGTCGAGAAAACTACCTATTCGGGTATATGGGCGTAGAAGTTGCTCCGCTTTTGAGAGGTTGGTAACGGAGTTCAGCACCATATAATCCTGCTCATTATTGCGTGGCTCTTCGGGATTGTTATTCACTCGGATTGTGAGGAATGAGAGATAATCCATAAAGCCCTCGAAGAGGTAACACACATCTCGCTGCTCGCCTTGCTGTCGGATATGGGTAATATCCTTTGGAGCAAGACACCCTTTGAAGTAGCGGTTACGAAGCTCATAGCCACCAAAGATATTCGGGAAACCGACAACGAAGTAGGTTTTCCCTTCATACTCGTATCGCAACTCCTTACACTCTCTTTTGGCGAGTTCGATGTTTATGCCTCGCCCTCGCAGATAGTCGATGAGAGCAGGAGACGATAACTCGCCAACCTGTACGCCTTGAAAGCTGCTGTTGTGAGTTTTCTGCTCACCAAAAGAAAAGGATGCCGGGCGAATGTAGGGAGTTCGCTCCGCTATGCGTTCCAACAAATAGGCTACATTCTCGCTATGGTAGAGTTCTGCTGCCAATGCGATGATGTTACCACCCTTGCCGATACCGAAGTCATACCATTGGTTTAACTCGGTGTTTACCTTGAACGAAGCATCGGTTTCGTTCCTCAGTGGTGATTTATACCATAGGCTCCTGCCTTGTTGCTTAACAGGCGTATAACCCAAACTTTGCAGATAGTCTGCCAATTTAATTTGTTTTGCGTCTTGAATTGTCATATTACATAGGTTTTAAGGTTGATGAAAATTTGTTGATTTGATGAATTGTTGATGTAATATGCTTATATACAGACTTGTAACGGCTCAACAGATTCTCAACAAACTGCTCACCAAAAGAGAAATCTACAAATGGGAGTGTGGGGTTTCTCAACTTCTCTTTTGGATTGTTGAGATTTTGTTGAGAGTGTATATCGTTTATTATCAGTGTGTTTATACTCATATTCAACAATTCAACAGAAAAATGATAGTGTTACAAGGATTCGAGTTGCTCTCTTGTGATGGTGTAGTAGCGTCCCACTCTCCTTATCGGCTCATAGTGGCAACTTTGATTGTAGTTGCCTTGATAGGTGGTGTAGGTAAGTCCGTTGGGTACAGGTGTCAGTTTCCAACACTCTTGCACCACTTTACGCACTTGATGTTTCTCTACCTTTACCTGCGAGTGCATCAATAGCACGATAAGGTCGTTAAGGCAGAATGAAACGCTATCCACATTCATAGTCGCCATAATGTCGAGAAGCAGCTCCGACATCTCTATCTCCAATCGGTTGCGGTTACTGCGGATAATCCTCTGCAATGCTTCTGTATGCAACAACGAGGGGTTGAACCACATTCGGCTCTCCCTCTCGGTAGATAACTTTCGATTGGAGAGAAAATGAAGAAATGCGGGTATCTCCGCTTTCAAGCGTTGCAGGAAATTGGTATCATCGGACTGCAAGCGGTTTATCTTGCGTACCCAATAGCGTGTTTCCCCTGCATCGATGATTATGGGCAGATACTCATTGTTGGAGCATAGCACGAATTTGGCGAAGAACGCTATTTCATCACGGTCTTTGCCTTTGGCTTCTACCTTGTAGGATAGTGTGGTACTCAGATTCTTCAATCGTTCGCTGTCCTCCCTGCGGTTGAGCAGCACCTCATCGACCATAATAAGGAGTTTGCCAGCCCAGTCGGAATTGAATTGACTGCGGAAATCCTCGTTGGTGTTGAATGTTACATTGTTCTGAAAGAGGGCTTTCAGAAAATTAAGGAATGTACTCTTGCCTGTATTGCGTTCTTCCGATACCAACAATAGGATTGGCAACTTCTGAACGGGTTGCAGGTAGAGCAGTTGCAGATAGTCCATACCCAACTCGTATTGCTCACCGAAGATATGCTCCACCAATGAACGGATAGAGGGGAAATCACCCTCTTGTGGTCGGTGGTCTATCGGCTCATAGAGGTTAAGGAACTTGCCGATTACAGGGCGATAGCCGATGTGTTCGGGTACGGTACAGAATCCGTCATACTTGGGAACGCTGCCGATGTAGTCCTTGCCATAATCTTGACGGAGCGTTTCATTGTTCCACGGGATACGCTTCTTCACATATCCACCACTTAGTCTCGGCTGCTCAACAATCTTGTAGAGCGTTGTTCCTACTCGGATAAATTCTTCTTTTGCCATACCACCATCTGATGGCGGTTTGTGGCTTGATGTTACTTTTTTAGTTTCCATATTTTCTTTGTTTAGGGTTGAAAAAATGTCAGCTACAAAAATATAAGTGATTGATGGATAAGTTGCTACGCAAATTATGGCAGAATAGTGAATAAAGTACTATGGGAGATGAATTTGAGGGGTGCTATATATTTAAGACAATTAAAAACGGCAGAAATTCTCTCATTTAGCTTATTTCGAGTACCTTTGCAAAAAATAAGGTGGCATATGGGAAATATAACATTCAAACGATTACAAAAATCCGAATATTCGGATTTTAGCAACGATGCAATAACCATATTTTCTATTGCAGTTGCAGAAACATTTGGTGAAACAATGGATAGTGACAATGATATTGAATCGTCGTTAAGCAATCCCGATAGTGAGGTATTTGCTGTTTATGACGATGGTGAAAAAGTTGGCGGAGTTGCCGTTAAAGTAGATAAGAACAACCAATGTAATTGGTTGGACTTATTATATATCTACCCAGACAAACATGGTAAAGGACTCGGGCTTAGGATATGCCAAAGTCTTGAAGAATTATATCCCGAAACAAAAGTCTGGCGTTTGATTACTCCATATTTCGAGAAACGCAACATTCATTTCTATGTGAATAAATGTGGTTTTAAGATTGTTGAGTTCTTCAATAAACACCATAGAGACCCCAATAGAATTTCAAATGGGACTGATTACCAAGATGAATATTTTGTCTTTGAGAAAGTCCTGGAATAAACAAAAAACAACCGACATTGCTTTCCGTACTTTATAGGATTATACAATGTCGGTTGTTTAGTAATAGAAGTTTCGCGTTATTGAATAATTTTGGATTTGTGGTTGGCAAGCGAAAAGAGGTAACATACTTTCTCTTTTCGTCTGCATATCCTCTTTAACACCTCTGCCCGTATCTTCTCCGCATAGTATGAGTGGATGCGAAAAGCAAGGGCTATAATCATATCCATATTGTAGAGGGTAGCCCAATAGGTATATGGTATCACCTTGCAATGTTGAGTGTGTTCTGCTATCACTCCGCTTTTGTGTATAGCTCGGATTGCAGCCTTTAGTATGGGTGTTGCCACATCGAACAGCACCACAAGTTCCGCAAATGACATCCAAACATCGCCATCGGGTATGTTCACATTGCCCGATTCGCTGATTGTTATAATTGCTCGTTCCATACCTTATGCTATTGTGGTGTTACCGAATGATTGATTAAGTTGGTTGCCGAACATCGTTAAATCCTTGTCGATTTTCTCGGTGGTAATCTTCGCATATAGCTGTGTCGTAACGATGTTCGTATGCCCCAAAACTCGGCTTACACTCTCGATTGGCATACCTTTACTGAGAGCGAGCGTAGCAAATCCATGTCTTGAGCAGTGGAATGAAATATCCTTGTCGATTCCACACTCTTTTATCATCTTTTTCAAAGGTTTACAGATACTCCAATAATTCAGATTAGGGAATACGAGTTTGTTCTCTTGAAACGGTTCGTATCGCTTGATAATCTGCAAAGGAATATCCAACAACTTCACTTGGAACGGTATTTTGGTTTTGTGTCGCTTGGATAATATCCATTTCTCACCGTTTATTTCTACAATATCATCGGTGGTAAGTTCCTTAATATCCACGAATGACAAGGCTGTAAAACTTGCAAACACAAACAGGTC
>CALUIE010000037.1 GCA_944320605.1 uncultured Phocaeicola sp.
CATCACGACAAAAGTATTTTTTCTTTATCTTTTCGAATAGAAATAAATCATAAATTAGCAGTAGAAATGTTCAAATTATGTTCTTAATGTGACCTACAGATATGTATAGCTCATTTTTTAATATTCCGGCACCTATGAATGTGAATGTTTTATTTATATACATTATACCATTCATTTTACATCAAATTTATAAACGCAAACATGTCTGTAAGTTTCACCAGGATGGAGTATGGTAGAAGGAAATCCTTCCTGATTTGGCGAATCCGGGAAATGCTGTGTTTCCAGAGCAAATGCTTCACGATACTTATAAGGCTTACCGGATTTTCCCAATGTTTCTCCATTAAAGAAGTTTCCGCCATAGAACTGTAATCCTGGTTCTGTAGTCCAAACCTCCATATATCTTCCGTTTGAAGGCTCATAAACTGTTGCCGCAAGTTCAAGGTCGGAACCGGATGTACGCGAAAGTACAAAGTTATGGTCATACCCACGACAATTATCGAACTGCTCATTCTCTTCTTCAAGACGCCATCCGATAGGATATGGCTTGCGGAAGTCGAAAGGTGTACCTGTGACATCGGCAAGTTCGCCTGTAGGTATCAATACACTGTCAACAGGTGTATATCGGTCGGCAGCTATATAAAGTTCATGTGTGTTGACGGTTCCGTTTCCTTCACCTTTAAGATTAAAGAATGAGTGGTGTGTAAGGTTTACAGGTGTAGCCTTGTCCGTAGTAGCCGAGTACTCTATTCTGAATTCGTTGTCGGCTGTCAGCTGATACGACATTCTAACGGAAAGATTTCCGGGAAAACCTTCTTCCATATCTTTGGAGAGATATGAAAAAAGAATGTAATCCTTCGCTACGGAATCAACATTCCATACTACCATATCAAAACCTTTGTCGCCACCATGAAGGCACTGGCCGTTGTTGAAGGTAGAAAGCTGATAGTCTTTACCGTCGAGAGTGAATTTTCCGGCAGCTATACGGTTTCCGTATCTACCGATTGTAGCTCCAAGAAAGCGTTCTCCTTTGTTGTGTACATATCTGTCGATATTCTCATAACCGAGTACGATATCATCCATATTGCCCAAACGATCGGGGGTAAACAATGTCACTACACGGCATCCGAAATTTGTGACCTGCATGGTAAGTCCGTTACTGTTGGACAAGGTGTACAAATCAACAGGTTTACCATCCACCGTAGTATTAAAATCGGCCTCATTGACAAGAGGCAACTGTCTTTCAGAACATGCTGAAAAGAATAATGTAAAGAATAATGCTGATAGAAAAAACTTTTTCATATTTTAAACTTTAAGTATGACACAAATTTATGTAAGCTTTGAGAATATAAAGCAGTAATATTGTCCATATATAAGGAAGCATGTTTACACTATATATTAAAAAGCATATAATAAACAATATTTCTAAGAAGTAAGGACAGCTGGAATAAATCATTTCTCACTGCTATCCGTACCCAGTCCTAAATCTGTAAAAAACAATCTGTTATTCGTAAAAACAATCTTTTATACCTTTGTAAAAAAACTAACACCTACAGAATTAATAAACTACTTTAAAGGTTCTTCTTCTACATTTTCATTATAATACCCATCTACTATTTCAAAAAAGTTTGACTGCATGGAATCCATTATTTCAGGATTATCGGCAGCCACATTGTTATCCTGACTAAAATCCACTGACAAATTATACAAACCATATTCTCCGAGGTTTCCCAACTCGTTTCCTGTAAGGTTTCTTTCCGAACCTTTATATGGCGGAAGCATTACCCAATCACCATTTCTATATGCCAAACGGCCTTGAGCTTCGACTACAAGATCTTTTCTGGCTACATCAGACTTGCCGAGCAATGCATCGAGATGATTCTCACTGTCAAGATTATCAGGCAAATCAATATGTAACATTTCGGCCAACGATGCCATTATATCCATATGGCAAATCAACGCACCGGATCTTAACGGTTTTATATGTCCTTTCCAGTAAACAAAGAACGGTACGTGTGTTCCACCATCGAAAAGACTGTATTTTCCGCCTCGCAATCCTCCAGCCGGTTTATGCTCGCCTACCATCTCCGGTGCTCCATCCTTATATCCGTCGTTAAGGACAGGACCGTTATCGCTGGAGAATATTATTATGGTATTTTCCAATATTCCTTCTTTTTCAAGATGTGAAAGCAACTCGCCTACACACCAGTCTGCCTCAACTATTGCATCTCCTCTCGGTCCCATAGTTGTCTTTCCGACAAATCTCTGGTGTGGAGCACGAGGTACATGCGGTTCATGCAATCCATAATAAAGGAAGAACGGTTCGTCCTTATGTTCGGTGATGTATGTCTTAACTTTTCCTACAAAATAATCTGCCATATCCTCGTCTTTCCATAATGCAGATTTTCCACCTTTCATATAGCCAATACGTGGAATGCCGTTCACAATGGAATTGTTATGGCCGTGTGCCCATTGCATTTTAAGCATTTCGGGATTGGAAAGAGCTGTAGGCTCGCCGTCAAAGTTTTTATTATAATCTACAGAAATGGGATCTGACGGATCAAGACCTACAACGTTTCCATTTTCTACATATACAGTCGGCACTCGGTCGTTTGTTGCTGCTATAAGACACGAATATTGAAATCCTATTTCGTTTGCCCCTGGTCTTACAGTTTTATTCCAGTCAACATTTCCATTCCCCATACCTAAATGCCATTTTCCTATTGCCCCCGTAGCATATCCTGCCGACTGCATCATTTTGGGTAAGGTATATTGGTTTTCATTTATTATAAGCGGTGCATCACCCGGAAGTATTTTAGCATCCTTGTTTTTCCACGGATACATTCCCGTCATAAGCGCATACCGGCTTGGAGTTGATGTTGCAGATGTTGCATATCCGTTAGTAAAACATACACCACCATTAGCAAGACTGTCTATATTAGGAGTGGAAATGGTTTTAGAACCGTAAGCACTTACATCTCCAAAACCCAAATCGTCAGCCAGTATTACTATAACGTTTGGTTTCTGTTCCTTTACTCCTGTACATCCTGCAGCTATAGCCGCTGCACCTATAACCAATAAGTTTTTCATTGTATATTACATTTTGTTTTACGAATGCAAATTTATAGCTTGTATCTTATTAAGTATAGCAAAATAGAAGTCAATACCCGTACAATTGTTCAGGGATATGAAGACTGGACAATAATACAGAACAAAAAAGCCAGTAAGGATTTCTCCATACCGGCTTTTATCAAATATCTGATAGTATATATTACTCTACCCCACCCAACTGGTTTCCGTATTCCATTTCGCCTTGAACAACGAAGAATACATCTTCCGGTTCGTACGGTCCCATACCGTCTTCTGCTGATTCCTTGATTATATAATCAACAATCTCATCCTGATCAATATTTATATATCCTTCTTCATCAGGCTGAGCATCCAGACATCCGCTGTTTGTATAATATTCCACTATAAGATCGAATATATAATACAAATCATCGTCCGTGAACTTTCCTTTTAGTTCTTGAGGCAAATAATTTTTTATGAATTCGATGGTTTTTTCATCGTCTTCATCTTCCAACAAAAATTCGTTATCTGTTGCCATAGTTGTTAGTATTTAATGATTAATAAAAGTCCAATATATTAAAGGATAGTTTTCAGTTTTTCTACTAAGGCCTGCTTAGTGGTTCCACCAACCTGTTTTTCCACTACCTCGCCGTTCTTTATGAATAGTACAGTAGGAATATTACGGATTCCAAACTGGGCAGGAAGATCTGAGTTCTCGTCAACATCACATTTACCGATGTTCACTGTATCCTTATATTCTTCAGCGAGTTCCTCTATATATGGAGCAATCTGCTTACATGGGCCACACCATGTTGCCCAAAAATCCAATACTACGGGTTTACCCTCTGCCATTATCTCTTCAAAATTCTGATCTGTAATGTTAAGTGCCATGTTATTTAAGTTTTTAAGTTTATATGTTCTTAAGTTTGTAATTATTCGCAACAAATATAGACTAATTTATTTTATAGTCCAACTGTGACTGTGATTTTAAATAATTAATCAAATCTTTTTGTACGGAAACCTTAATGGAACGTGAAGAAAGATTTACATACATCTGCCCGTCGTCATCAATTATGTAGAATAGCAGTTCAGCATTTCCTGGATTATCTTTTACTATAGATCCAAATTCTGCAATAAATTCATCATCAATTGAAGAAAGTGGTGCTTTTACGGTTATTCTTTCAATTACTCTTTCTTTAACATCCGGCAAAAGTTCAATGGTATTGATTTTAACTTCCCATTCATCCTGCTTCCATTGTTTAGGCTGACATTTGCCATGCATATATAAAAACATTCCTTCGCTGAAAAAGTTTTTCTTTTCAACCCAGTCGTTGCCAAAAAATGCAAATTCAGCTACCCCGGAGTAATCTTCTACCTTTGCAACTCCGTATGGCTTTCCGGTTTTAGTATATCCTTCACGTACTCCGGTCACTATTCCTCCGAGTATCAAGTCTCTGTTTTGTAATGGAACCAAATCCACCAATTCCGCCATGTGTACATTGCATACATTCTCCAATACCACAGCGTATTCATCCAACGGATGGGCAGAAAGATATATACCAACAAGTTCACGCTCACGGTTAAGTCGTTCCAAATCGCTCCACGCCGGTGCAGGTATTATTTCAGGCGTTGCAATTTCTACATCCATTTCGCCTCCAAACAAAGAGTTGGTTGCAGCCGCCTTGTCAACCTGATATTTGTTCCCATATCTTACAAGCACTTCCACAAACGTTTCTTCTTTTGCATTTTTCACAAAGAAGTCTTCACGTTTTATTCCGGGAAAACTGTCAAAGCCTCCAGCAAGTGCCAAGTTTTCTATATTTTTCCTGTTACATGAAGAGAGGTTCACTCTTTGAACAAAATCAAATATGTTCTTGAATTCTCCATTTTTCCTGCGTTCCTCAAGAATACTTTGTACAGCCGATTCTCCTACTCCTTTCACGGCACCCATGCCAAAGCGTATGTCACCACGGCCGTTAACAGAGAATTTCAGTTCACTCTCGTTTACATCCGGTCCCAGAACATTAATGCCTGTAGCCTTACACTCGTCCATCAGTTTCGTGATTTCAGTTATGTTGGCAATATTCCGGCTCATAGTGGCAGCCATATATTCCGAAGGATAGTTAGCTTTAAGGTATGCTGTCTGATATGCCACCCATGAATAACATGTGGCATGAGACTTGTTGAAAGCATACGAAGCAAACTTCTCCCAGTCTGCCCAAATCTTTTCAAGCACCTGTGGATCATGGCCATTCTTCTTTCCTCCTTCGATGAACTTAGGTTTCATGTGGTCCAGCTTGTCACGAAGTTTCTTACCCATAGCCTTACGGAGAGCATCTGACTCACCACGAGTAAAGTCTGCAAGCAAACGAGACAGCAACATGACCTGCTCCTGATATACCGTAATACCGTAAGTATCCTTAAGATATTTTTCCATTATAGGTATATCATATTCTATAGGTTTACGTCCGTGTTTACGATCAATAAAATCCGGAATATAATCCATTGGTCCCGGACGATAAAGAGCATTCATGGCTATAAGGTCCTCGAATGTTGACGGTTCAAGTTCCCTAAGATACTTCTGCATACCTGCCGATTCAAACTGGAATGTTCCTATAGTACGTCCATCTCCATATAATTTGTACGTTGCAGGGTCGTCTATCGGTATCTCGTCTATATTTAATATTATACCCTTACTATGCTTTATATTTTCCAGAGCTTCCTTAATGATGGACAATGTTTTAAGTCCAAGGAAGTCCATCTTTATAAGACCGGTGTCCTCGATTACAGACCCTTCATACTGAGTAACGAGCATCTTCTCGCCCGTTTCTTTATCGTCAGCCGTACTTACTGGTACCCAGTCCGTTATATCATCACGACAAATGATTGTACCGCAGGCATGTACACCCGTATTACGCACATTTCCCTCAAGCATCTTGGCATACTTGATTGTATCTCTCAAAACAGGATCAGGAGATACTTCCGCAGCCTGAAGCTCAGGTACGTAAGCTATAGCATTTGGAAGATTAAGCTTCTTATCAGGAATTTTATCCGGCACAAGTTTACATAATCTATCTGATTCTGACAAAGGCAGTTTCTGTACACGCGCCACATCTTTTATAGCCAATTTAGTTGCCATTGTACCGTATGTAATGATATGCGCCACCTTTTCCTGTCCATACTTTTCTGTTACCCAGTTCAGGACACGTCCTCGACCGTCATCATCGAAATCCACATCAATATCAGGTAAAGAGATACGGTCAGGATTAAGAAAACGCTCAAACAGAAGGTCGTACTTTATAGGGTCTATCTGAGTAATTCCCAAACAATATGCCACAGCAGAACCAGCCGCCGAACCACGTCCAGGTCCTACCGACACGTCAAGTTTGTTTCTTGCGGCAGAGATAAAGTCCTGCACTATAAGGAAGTAACCAGGGAAACCCATTGTTTTCATAATATGCAGCTCAAACTTGATTCGTTCGCTTACTTCTTCATTGAGAACCTCACCATAACGACGTTTCGCTCCATCGTATGCCAGTTTTGCCAGATAATCGGCCTCAAGCTTAATACGATATAATTTTTCATAACCGCCAAGCCTTTTGATTTTGGCATTGGCCGAAGCCTCATCCATTACAACATTACCGTTCTCATCTTGAGTGAACTCATCAAACAAGTCTTTTTCCGTAAATTTCTTACGGTACTCTTCCTCTGTTCCGAATTCTTCAGGAATAGCGAAGGTAGGCATAATAGGAGGATTATCAATAGAATAGAACTCTACGCTATTGCATATATCAACAGTATTTGAAAGTGCTTCTGGTACATCGGCAAAGATTTCGTTCATTTCCTCGCGCGTTTTCATCCATTCCTGCTTAGTGTATAGCATTCTGTTAGGATCATCAAGATCCTTTCCGGTGCTAAGACAGATAAGACGATCGTGCGCCTCTGCATTTTCCTCATCAACAAAGTGTACATCATTAGTACACACTAATTTCACATTATACTTTTTGGAATATTCCAACAGTTTTGCATTTACAACCTGTTGCAACTGATATGCTTCATGGTTGGCTCTCGGTACAGTAGCCTTATGACGTTGCAATTCCAGATAATAATCTTCTCCAAAAAGGTTTTTATACCAACGGATAGCCTCCTCCGCTTCCTCAAATTGTCCGGCTGTTATTCTCTTCGGGACCTCACCTCCAAGACACGCAGAACATACAATAAGTCCCTCATGATATTTTTCCAGTTCCGCACGGTCTGTTCGCGGACGCATATAGAAACCCTCGGTCCATGCCTTAGACACAAGTTTTATAAGATTATGATAACCTTTCAGGTTCTTTGCCAATACTACAAGATGGTAGCCGCTCTGGTCTTGCTTTCCGTCCTTATCATTAAGCCTGCGGCGTGCCACATACATTTCACATCCAATAATTGGTTTAAAAAGTCTTTCCTGGGCAGCTTGTAACTGTTTTCTGCACTCAGCAAGTTCCTCCTCCGGATTTTCAGATTCTGCTTCTCCTTTTTCCAAAGCTGCAATTTTCTTCTTCAAATCCTTGATTTCGCCATTTGTTCCTCCGTTTTTCTTGTTTACATAATTGAAAAACTCTTTGATTCCGAACATGGCACCATGGTCAGTAACAGCTATACCCCTCATACCATTGGCCATGGCTTTGTCAACCAACTTTGGAATTGAAGCCTGTCCGTCGAGAATTGAATATTGGGTGTGAACATGTAAATGAACAAAATCCTGCATATCTTAATATAAAAATCTTTTTACTTCTTTAATTGGTTAAAATAAATATCAAGCAACTTCTTTGCTGCAGTGAACGATGTAGCCTGACCATTAAGGACTTCCTTTTCCTTAATTTCAAGCATATCGGCTATTAATGGATCCTGATAGAAACTATCCCGCAAATGTTCGTTTATGGTTTCATACATCCAGTACTTTGCCTGCTCGTTTCTTCTGTAATCAAAATACCCGTTCTTCTTGACAAAGTCTATATACCCATAAACCATATCCCATATTTCCTTCACTCCAATATTATAGAAACCGGAATACGTAAGCACCTGTGGAGTCCATCCTGACTCCGGAGCAGGGAAAAGATGAAGCGCATTACGGAAATGTGCGGCAGCAAGTTTAGCTTTTTCTATATTATTCCCGTCCGCTTTGTTTATTACAATTCCATCAGCCATTTCCATTATACCTCGTTTTATACCCTGCAGTTCGTCACCAGTACCCGCAAGTTGAATAAGAAGAAAGAAATCAACCATTGAATGTACAGCAGTTTCACTCTGACCTACTCCAACAGTTTCAACAAAAATCTTATCAAAACCTGCAGCCTCACACAATATGATAGTCTCACGTGTTTTACGCGCAACACCTCCCAACGAACCGGCAGACGGACTTGGACGTATAAAAGACTTTGGATGAACGGAAAGTTTCTCCATTCTGGTTTTATCTCCCAAAATACTACCTTTCGAACGTTCACTACTCGGATCTATGGCAAGTACAGCCAGTTTTCCTCCTTTTTCTTCAAGCACATGCAATCCGAAGACGTCAATGGAAGTACTCTTACCGGCACCGGGTACACCACTTATACCAACTCTGACCGAATTTCCGGAATAAGGCAAACATTTTTCTATAACTTCCTGCGCTACAGCCTGATGTTCCGGTCTGACACTTTCAACCAAAGTAACAGCGCGACTGAGCATTGTTATATCACCCTTAACAATACCTTCCACATATTCTCCCACAGTAAACTGACGTCTTTTGGGTCTGTTTCTGAAATTTATATATGGGTTTACAATCGATGGTTGTTCTACTCCCTGATTGACAGTCAATCCCTTATATTCTTCATTATTTTCAGGATGTTCCATAATGGTATTATTTTAATGGTTAATATATCAATATCAAAAAACCGATGTATTATCATTTTACCACATCTGCATTTATCTTTATGGTGATCTTAGGATTCTTAGGGTCATTGGTTATCATCAGAACTCTCGGTTTTCCTTTAGAACGCGACAGATTACTTGCCAACACTGTCACTTTCATTTTGGCAGATTCACCAGGCTTGATAATATGCTTATTGAGTTTCACATTCAAAGCCATTGTGAAAACCTGCAAGTCCAATATTTCCAAATTTGTGTTTCCCTTATTTGTAACAACAATTGTCTGCGATTTTTTCTGTTTGGATTTTAGTCCTGAAAAATCCAATACTTTAGTACTTATTTCAGCTACTGGAGGATTATTTTTCTGAAAATCAGTCTGCCCAGACAAATCAGGCAATAAAACAACAGAAACAGGGATCTCATTTTCACTACTAACCTTATCTCCCATAAACCTTGACAGAAACACAGTAGTACGTGTTATTCCAAGTTTTGGAAGTTTTTCTGTGTCTAACGTTACAGTAATCTTTCCATTCTTTTGCGAGCCCAAGACCTCCGGTTCTGCTTTAGCTGACAAATATGGAGGCAAATGCATCAATACAGGATTATATGCTTTATTTGATGTATTTGCAACAAGGATTTCAAACTGTGGTTTGTCTCCCTTATTGACATCATCAAACACAATTTCGTCTTCATTTGTTCTTACGGCATCATAACTGTATTTATGAGTATAAGCATAATCCTTCGGATCGGCGGTCACCTCACCGGTAAGATCAAGATAAAGCGGAATATTCGAAGCGTTACAATATACACCGACTTCCTTATAGAATTTACCTATAGCCTCAGCATCGAATATAGCGGTAATCTCTCCTTTTTCACCTACAGCAACCGGTTCTTTAGTCCAATCAGCCTGCATACAGCCACATGATACCGTAACATTAGAAATGACCAAAGGCTTATCACCAGTATTAGTAAAAGAATATTTCACAACCACCGGATTTCTCCACAAAATATACCCGATGTCCTGCGATTTTGCATCAAAAGATATTTGAGGTTGCGCATTTACCATCATTGCAACTGTACAAAATATACATATTAAAGAAAATAATCTTTTCATTGTCCGAAATCTTTATATATAAATACGGAAACAAAGATAGTGCAAACCAAGTGAAGTACAAAGTGAAAACAAAGTTTTCGACTTTTAATTACGAGGCACAGCCTATCTTATCTAAAGATAGACAGAATTTTAATTATTCACAAAAGTAGCCTTGAAATAAATCATAACATAAAAAGTAACAAATGGAAGAATCTGCCTTAATAGAACATATAACAAAAACAAAAAAAGATATGCCGAAGTTTATTATTAGATAATATTTATAAAAATAAGGACGCCAAAAACTATTTGATAGAATTTAAAGATTAACTTTGTAAAAATAAAAATATTTACAATATATGATTCCGTCAATTTTAATTGTTGAAGACGACCTCACATTTTCCACTATGCTAAAGACTTGGTTGGGTAAAAAAGGCTTTGATGTGGAGACTGCAGGCACTTGTACAAAAGCCCGCAAACTAATAACATCGAAGGAGTTCAGTCTGTTACTTTCTGACCTCCGACTCCCTGACCAGGACGGAATGCAACTGCTCACATGGATGAGAGAACTTGACATAAACACTCCGTTTATTATGATGACAAGCTATGGAGAAATACAGAATGCTGTCACAGCAATGAAACTTGGAGCAACAGACTATATAAAAAAGCCTGTACAACCAGATGAACTTTTAAAAAAAATAAATGAGGCCTTGGAATCATCCAGTACGGAAAAAAACTCTCCTCAAAAAGGAGGCAGGAAAACAAATGTCACTTCTGATACATCTAAAAATAATTTCCTTGAAGGCGAGAGTGAAGCTGCACGCCAATTGTACAGTTATGTAAACCTTGTTGCCCCAACACAAATGTCAGTATTGATAAATGGCGCAAGCGGAACAGGTAAAGAGTATGTGGCGCATAGAATACACCAACTAAGCAAACGGTGCGAAAAACCGTTTATTGCCATAGATTGCGGTTCTATCCCCAAAGACCTTGCCGCATCAGAATTTTTCGGTCATGTAAAGGGTTCATTTACAGGTGCGCTGACAGACAAGACAGGAGCTTTTGAGGAGGCAAACGGAGGTACATTATTTTTGGACGAGATAGGAAATCTGAGTTACGAAGTACAGGTGCAATTATTACGGGCCCTTCAAGAAAGGAGAGTCAGAAAAATAGGCTCGACAAAAGAGATACAAGTTGATGTCCGACTTATATGCGCCACAAATGAAAATCTTAAAGAAGCAATATCCAAAGGGACCTTCAGAGAAGATCTTTATCACAGAATAAATGAATTCACTCTACGTATGCCCTCCCTAAAAGAACGCCAGGAAGACATTCTTCTTTTTGCCAATTTTTTCCTTGACCAGGCAAACAGGGAGCTGGACAAGAATCTGATTGGATTTGACAACGCAGCAAGCACAATATTGCAAAAATATAATTGGCCGGGAAATTTAAGACAACTTAAAAATATTGTAAAAAGAGCCACTCTACTTGCAAATGGCGATTTCATTACTCCAAAAGAGCTTGGAGATGAAATAATAGAAAGGCAAGATACAAATTCAAATCAAATAATTTTAGGTTCATCTTTAAATAAAGAGGAAACAGAAAAACAACTAATAATTAACGCTTTGAGACAAACCGGAAACAACAAGTCAAAAGCCGCGACTTTATTAGGCATTGACAGAAAAACGCTATATAACAAACTTAAGCATTATAACATTCCACAATAAACTGTGGAAATATTCCACATATTCTACACATAATCCACATGCCGGGAAACTCTGCATGTGGATTATTTTATTCATAACAAGCTGTATTTTAACAAGATAAATATTCAATACTTTTTTTGGCATAGCTTTTGCAAATTAATATATGAATAAGATTTTACAATTAGATAAGACTAAACTAAACACACAAAACCCAACCCCATAGAATTAAATTTTCTGAGATTGTATCTCAATAACATACAGACTACAATCTTATGATAATGAAGATGCCTATGTGTTAAAAACGAAAAGAGCACGCTGTGAAGCGTGCTCTTTTTATTTTTATATTCCAAAGCCATTCCATAAATTTCCTGACGGCAAGTCGGCTGTCACATCTATAACTTCTTTCGATACCGGATGTACAAACTTCACCCTACGCGAGTGCAGACAAATACTACCATCAGGATTTGAGCGTGGAAATCCATATTTCAAATCTCCCTTGATAGGACATCCCATCTTAGCCAACTGGCAACGTATCTGATGATGTCGTCCGGTATGAAGATGCACTTCAAGCAGAAAATAATTCTGCGAATGACCTATGAGCTTATAATCCAAAACCGCCTTTTTGGAATCTTTCACTTCTTTATCGTATGCATACGACTTGTTCTGCTTTTCATTTTTAATCATATAATGTATCAATGTACCTTCTTCGGCTGCCGGGACATTCTTAACTACAGCCCAATAAGTTTTCTCAACCTCACCGTTCCTGAACATATCGTTCAAGCGGCTTAGGGCCTTACTGGTCTTGGCAAAAACCACAAGCCCACTTACAGGTCTGTCCAATCTGTGAGTTACACCTATAAACACATTACCGGGTTTATTATACTTCTCTTTCAGATATTGTTTAACAGTCTCCGAAAGAGGTGTGTCTCCAGTCTTATCACCCTGAACAATTTCCGAGGCGGTTTTATTTACTATTATTATATGATTGTCTTCGTAAACTACAGTCATAGGAATATATTTATAAAAAACAGGCACAGATTTCATTATATAAACGAAGCCTGTGCCCGAACTATATCGTATATGAAAATTACATATTCATACCACCGTCAACCTGAATAACCTGTCCTGAAACATAGCCGGACAAATCAGATGCAAGATATAATGCTGTATTTGCAACATCTTCAGGAGTACCGCCACGACGCAAAGGAATACGTTTATTCCATTCAGCCTTAACCTCATCAGAAAGCTGTGCTGTCATCTCGGTAATGATAAATCCAGGTGCAATAGCATTTGCACGGATACCGCGAGAACCAAGTTCCTGAGCTATAGACTTAGCCAAACCGATCATACCAGCCTTAGATGCAGAATAGTTACACTGTCCGGCATTTCCGTGTACACCTACTACAGATGCCATATTGATGATGTTACCACTTTTCTGACGCATCATGATTGGAGTACAAGCATGTATGAAGTTGAATGCAGATTTAAGGTTTACAGCTATAACAGCATCCCACTGTGCTTCGCTCATACGCATCATAAGACCATCTTTTGTGATACCTGCATTGTTCACAAGAATATCTATTGAACCGAATTCTTCCTTAATCTGTTCTACCACTTTTGCAGTATCTTCAAAATTGGCAGCATTAGAGGCATAACCTTTAACCTTAACGCCATAAGCTGCAATTTCTTTTTCTGTGTTCAAACCATTTTCGTCGATTACCAAATCAGTAAACGCAATATTAGCTCCTTCTGAAGCAAACTTCAAAGCTATAGCCTTACCAATACCGCGAGCAGCACCGGTTACGATAGCAGTTTTTCCAGTTAATAATCCCATAATTATTTAGTTTAAAATATTACTGTCATTTTTATATTTCAATCGTCAGCTTTACATCCCAAAGCTCCGTAAACAATCTTCTTCACATAACGCCACGATGTTTCATCGTCAAGCTCTTCCGCAATCTGCCCTCTGATAAAGGGAACTTCTATACCTTTAATACAGAAATGAAGTATAGAGGCCGTTATTTCTACATCATCAATATCGAAGACTCCTGTTTCCTTACCTTCCTGAAGGATTTTTCTGAACAGTGCAACTTCCTTTATGTCAAAATCCTTTCTTTCTGCCTCTACTTTCCATATATCGCGAAAGAAATCAGCTCTTAAAGTTCCATTTCTATAAACTATGGTTTTAGTTGTCTCAAGATGTGTAAATATGAGCTCCAATATTTTTTTTTCGGGCGAAATACTCTTCAGTGCCACTTTATAAAGCGTTTCATAAAGCATTTCTATTTCAGCCTCCACCACAGCCATATATATTTCTTCCTTACTTTTGAAATAAGTATAAAGAGTTCTACGCCCTTTTTTGGAAGCAATAGCTATATCATTCATAGTAGTATCCTCAACACCTTTCTTTGCAAAAAGCTGCCTAGCTACATCCACAAGTTTGGCTCTGGTTTTTAATACTGTCATATCGTTTCTTCTATTGCACACCATCTGTATCTGTGTGCAAAAATACATCTTTATATCATATTATACAAATATACGATAAGTTTTATAATCCTAAGAATAATATGTTAAAAAAAACGCCCTGTCATTTCAAATCGAATGACAAGGCGTTTAAATCAAAACGACAAAGCGTTTTTCTAAAACGTATCAATCTTGATAATATACTCTTTTTACACGCATGGATACGCTTGTAAGAATTTCGTAAGGTATAGTTTCAAGCCATTCGGCAAGAGTAGTTACCGGCAAATTATCACCAAAAATCTCCACCTTATCACCTTCCTTACATTCTATGTCCGTAACATCTATCATGCACACATCCATACATATATTTCCTACGTATGGAGCTTTTTTACCGTTTACAATACAATATCCCTTTCCGCAACCTAACTTTCTATTTAATCCGTCGGCATATCCTATTGGTATCGCAGCAATACGCGAATCCCTTTCAAGTATTCCCTTACGGCTATAACCTACTGTATCAACTGCCTTTACATCATGTATTTGCAGAATAGTGGTTTTTAAAGTGCTGACATTATTTATCATTTTTCCGTTATATGGATCTATGCCATATAAGCCTACACCAAGCCTGACCATGTCGAACTGTGCCCCAGGATACCTCAATATACCTGCTGTATTGCAAATATGCCGTAATATCTTATGTGAAAAGCCTTCCTGAAGTTTAGCAGCAGCATCTTCAAAAGTTTCTATTTGCTTACGGGTAAATGCATCAAAACGGCTTGAATCACTTCCTACAAGATGTGAAAATACTGAACGTGGTATTACAGCCGACTGACGTTTCAAACGCTCAACTAATTGCGGAATCTGATTTAGCTCAAAACCAAGTCTGTTCATCCCTGTATTGATTTTCACATGTATAGGGAAATTACTTACTCCTTCTCTTTCTGCAGATTTTATTAATCCTTCCAATATACTGAAACTGTAAATTTCAGGTTCAAGACGATAATCGAACATAGTCTTGAAGGCTGTAAGCTCCGGATTCATTATTATAATAGGAGATGTTATTCCCGCCTTGCGCAAATCGGCACCTTCATCAGCCACAGCCACAGCAAGATAATCAACTCTGTGTTCCTCAAGAGTCTTGGCAATTTCAAATGGCCCTGCACCGTACGCCGAAGCCTTAACCATACATACCATTTTAGTTTCCGGTTTAAGTTTATTACGGAAATAATTAAGGTTGGCTGTCAAAGCTCCAAGATTTATTTCAAGTATTGTCTCATGAACTTTAAGCTCCATAGAATCCGTAACATCATCAAAATGGAAGATACGTGCTCCCTTAATCAACACGACCTCATTTCTCAATGTATCCAATATTCCGGACTCCAAAAGTTCGGAAGTCTTACTGAAAAAATATTTTTCAATCTGAAATCTTGATGCAGACGCTGATATTTCCGGACCAACACCTATTATTTTATCTACGCCACGACTATGTACCAATTCAGCGACCTGCCTGTATAACAATTTACTTGTCTGACCGCTTTCAAGTATATCCGACAAAATCAATGTACGCTTTTTGCCCTTGTCCTCAGTTCTACGCGACATAAAATCAAGTGCTATATCCAAAGAAGCAAAATCAGAATTGTAACTGTCGTTGATAAGTATGCAGCCATTCTTGCCTTCCTTCACTTCCATTCGCATAGCCACCGGCTCAAGAGTCAACATTCTCTCGGCTATTTCCTCGGGCGAAATCATTAAATACAAAGCAACAGCCAAACAATTTATTGAATTTTCAATGGAAGCATCATCTATAAACGGGATACGATATTCCTTTATGAATCCTAAATAACGGTATTTTATGTTCGTATAACTGCTGAACTTCTCTACGCTTTCTATAAATAGCGGACGTTCCATATCTTTCATGGACCACGCTATTTCTCTGGCACCGAACAATGATTTTGCAACACAATTGGTTATAAGTTCATTATCACCGTTATAGACCACGACATCACAGTCCTTGAATAACTGAAGTTTTTCCATACATTTGTCCTGTACGGAAGTGAAATTTTCCTGATGTGCACCACCTATATTGGTAAGAACACCAATAGTAGGACGAATTATAGGCTTCAACTCCTCCATTTCGCCCATTTCTGATATTCCGGCCTCAAATATTCCTATCTCCGTATTTTCATTCATCAGCCACACGGATAACGGCACTCCTATCTGCGAGTTGTAACTTCTTGGAGATCTTGTAACAACTTTAAACGGACTTATTATATGATACAACCATTCTTTAACAACTGTCTTACCGTTACTTCCTGTTATACCTATCACAGGTACATTAAACATATCCCTGTGACTGGCTGCAAGACGTTGAAGTGCTTTTAATGTATTGGAAACCTTCAGAAAATTACAATCACTATAATCTGATATATTTTCAGGGATTTCGCTTACCACAAAATTCCTTACACCGCGGTCACGAAGTTCCGTTATATATTTATGACCGTCATTACGTTTGGTCTTTATAGCAAAAAAAAGCGTTTCTTCCGGAAAACACAGTGATCTGCTGTCTGTCAGGATCCAATCTATTTTTGCAGGTGCATTACCTATACGCTCTGCACTCAATATAGAGGTTATTTCTTCAATAGTGTTCGACATAATTCTATTTCCTTTTCGACGTCTAAGTACGTGAATTTTTCCTTTAGTGTCTCTATTTTTAACAGTATTTGACTTAAAAAGCTACGATAAGCATCACTATCCGGATTAAACGGTTTATGAGCCAATGCTCGTGTTATCTCTTTACACGCCTTTATCGCATCCATAGTATTTCCGCTAAAATAAGTTTCTGAAAACTTTTCCCAAATATAATCCACCGCCTTATCAGAAAGGTGAAGCATATCATCGGCATAGAAACGATAATCACGAAGTTCATCCATCATAATTTCGTATGAAGGAAAATAGTAGCAGTTATCATTTAAAGTACAGATTCTATCAATAGCCAACAACAAAACAGATTTGCTTATCTGATTGCCATGCATTCCATCTTTGGCATGACGTATAGGACTGACCGTAAACAGAAATTTTATATCAGGATTTATAAATCTGATATCTCGTATGGCTTTTGTATATGAAGATACAATCTCATCGACATCAGTTATACTGCGAGAAAATAATTTTTCATTCAGTTTATGACAGTTACCAACTATACATCCGTTTTCATTCCATTTATAAACACGTGCTGTACCAAAAGTAAGAACAAGCCAATCTGTCTTTAATATAAAATCAGAAGCTATTTCAATACGCCTGTTTATATTATCCAGACACATGTTCTTGCTGTACGAAGAAAAAGAACTATGGTGCATCAGGCTAAACCACAAACCACGAGATTCCATTATATCATCAGATGTATAGACTTTCTTTTTTATAATCTGATTCAATGCCTCCAAAATAGACATAGGATTATAAAGTACACCGAAAGGATTTATATCACACCTAAACTTACTTTCCAACAATTTCTTCCCTATATTTTCAGTAAAGCAAGAACCAAACAACATCAATGTATCAGAATGTTTTATCTCACACTGTCCGACAGGCAGTTCTGTCCTGGTAATCAGTTCCATATCATTCTATATTTATTATTTTTTGATACAAATGTAACCACAATATATATTTTTATACTACTTTTGTAGAAGAAATGTTTAATTAATGTATAGATGGAGTATAACGCATCATATAAATTCCTTGACAAAATTGACAGTCCTGAAGACCTTCGGAATCTTCCAATAGAAGATTTGCCTGAAGTTTGCAGAGAATTGCGTGAGATGATTATAGATGAACTATCACGTAATCCGGGACATTTCAGTTCCAGTTTGGGGGTAATAGAACTTACCGTCGCATTACATTACACATTCAGCACTCCATACGACCGCATAGTATGGGATGTTGGGCATCAGGCATACGCGCATAAAATTTTGACAGGAAGACGTGACAGATTCTATACAAACAGAAAACTTAACGGACTTGCCCCTTTTCCTTCTCCATCAGAAAGTGAATACGACACTTTCACATGTGGACATGCATCAAACTCTATTTCAGCAGCATTAGGAATGGCTGTCGCTGCAAACTTGAAAAATGAAACAGACAGACACATAGTAGCTGTTATCGGAGATGGTTCCATGAGTGGAGGACTGGCCTTTGAAGGACTTAACAATGCTTCAGCAACTCCCAATAATCTGCTTATCATTCTGAATGACAACAATATGGCCATTGACCGCAGTGTTGGAGGAATGAAACAATATCTGTTAAATCTGCATACATCAGAAGGATATAACCGTTTTCGCAATGCCATGTCTAAACAAATGGCTAAATGGGGCTTACTTACTGACGAAAGGAAAAAAGCCATAATACGTTTCAACAACAGCCTGAAATCATTGCTGATGCAACAGCAAAACATTTTTGAGGGAATGAACATAAGGTACTTCGGTCCTATTGACGGACATGACACTATATCTTTAGTCAAGGTACTGAATGAAATAAAAGACATGAGCGGCCCAAAACTGTTGCATATACATACAGTAAAAGGTAAAGGCTATAAACCTGCTGAAGAATGCGCCACAGAATGGCACGCACCAGGTAAATTCGACAAACTGACAGGAGAAAGGATAAAACCTTCCACTGAAGGCATTCCCCCACTGTTTCAAGAAGTATTCGGTTACACTCTTCTGGAACTTGCACAAAAGAATGACAAAATTGTAGGCGTAACACCAGCCATGCCTTCAGGGTGTTCAATGAATATTATGATGAAAGATATGCCGCAACGGGTTTTTGATGTAGGCATAGCGGAAGGACACGCAGTTACATTTTCTGCCGGAATGGCAAAAGACGGTCTTCTCCCTTTTTGCAATATATATTCCACGTTTATGCAAAGAGCATACGATAATGTAATACACGATGTTGCAATACAAAAACTAAATGTAGTTATGTGTCTTGACAGAGCCGGACTTGTAGGAGAAGACGGAGCTACACATCATGGAATATTCGACATTGCATATATGAGGACTATTCCCAATCTGACAGTAGCTGTACCAATGAATGAGCATGAACTCAGAAAACTCATGTACACAGCACAACTGCCGGACATGGGACCATTCGTTATAAGATATCCTCGAGGAAGAGGAGAATTGACAGATTGGAAATGTCAATTTGAAGAAATTCCAATAGGAAAGGGGAAACTGCTTAAAGAAGGAAAAGACCTGGCGGTAATATCTATTGGCCCAATAGGATATAAAGTCCAAAGAGCCATAGAGGAGGCAGAAAAAGAAAAATCAATAAGCATAGCACATTATGACTTACGATTTGTGAAACCGTTAGATACAGAAATGCTACATTCTATCGGGGAAAAATTCAATAAGATTCTCACAGTAGAAGATGGAATATTGGCAGGAGGAGCAGGAAGTGCCGTTATGGAATTCCTCTCCGACAACGGATACAATGTATCAATAAAAAGATTGGGAATCAATGACTGTTTTGTCCAACACGGTTCTGTAGATGAGCTATATAAGATATGTGGACTTGACGAAGATAGTATTTTCCATACTATTATACGATTAACAGAGAATAACCAATAGGATTGGTATAACTTCCAGATAAAGTTAAAGGAATTATGAAAATAATAATAGCAGGTGCAGGAGCTGTAGGTACACATTTAGCTAAACTTTTGGCAGGAGAGGATCAGGACATTATACTTATAGACGAAAATCAGGAAAGGTTAGGAAAAATGAGCAGTAACCTGGACATGATGACTGTAAACCATTCTCCTACTTCTATAAATGGATTAAAAGAAGCCGGTGTCGCAGGGGCAGATCTTTTTATAGCAGTTACTCCTGATGAAAGCCGGAACATGACGGCATGTATGCTTGCTAATAATTTAGGTGCACAAAAAACAGTAGCAAGAATAGATAATTACGAATATTTGTTGCCTAAACATAAGGAATTTTTTAGTGGTTTAGGTGTTCATTCACTCATCTACCCGGAAATGTTGGCTGCAAAAGAAATTGTGGATGCCGTTAAAATGAGTTGGATAAAACAATGGTGGGAATTCGCAGGAGGTTCACTCATTATGATAGGTGTAAAAATGAGAGAGCAGGCCGAAATTCTTAATGTCCCGTTCCATGAATTAGGTGGTCAGGGCATACCTTTCCACATAGTCGCTATAAAAAGAGGAAACGAGACCATTATACCTCGAGGTGATGACTACGTGAAATTAAATGATATAGTATATTTTACTACTACCAAGAAATATATACCATACATCAGAAAAATATCCGGACGGGAAAATGAAGCTGACGTAAGAAGTGTTATGATTATGGGCGGTGGAAGAATAGCTGTACGTACTGCACAATATTTGCCTGAATACATGAAAATAAAAATAATAGAGATTGACGAGAACAGGTGCAACAGACTTACAGAAATAGTAGATGATGATGTAATGGTCATTAATGGAGACGGTCGTGACATGGAACTTCTTATAGAAGAAGGTATAAAAAATACAGAGGCATTCGTCGCGCTTACAGGCAATTCGGAAACAAATATATTAGCATGTCTTGCAGCCAAGCGTATGGGAGTGAGCAAGACTGTAGCTGAAGTGGAAAATGTTGATTATATAAGTATGGCAGAAAGCCTGGACATAGGAACTGTAATAAACAAAAAATACATAGCAGCAAGCCACATATATCAAATGATGCTTAAAGCCGATGTTTCTAATGTAAAATGTCTTACGTTTGCCAATGCAGATGTAGCTGAATTCATTGTCAAAGAAGGTTCCAAAATAACCAAAGCTGCCGTAAAAGACATAGGACTACCTAAAGGAGCTACAATTGGAGGACTTATCAGAAATGGAGAAGGTATTCTTGTAACAGGTAATACCATCATTCAAAAAGATGATCATGTAGTAGTATTTTGCCTTGGTTCAATGATTAAAAAATTAGAGAAATATTTTGGATAATCTGTTTTTTAACACAAAAAGAGCATTTTTCCACAAAATATGTTCTAACTTTGCACGCACTATTAATGCATAAGAGATTTTTTATGATTTGTTGGTTAAAGATAATATTTATAGGCATACTGTCTTTATTCATTTTCCCCAATACGTCGGAACAAACTGTTACCGACTTTAAAGTGGATGCATATACTGGAGAAAAATTATTGACCAACAATATTGAGAACGCATTATTTATAGAATCTTCATCCAACAATTATATTGTCCGCACTATTGAACATATCTTGAAATCAAGATATGCGGACATATCCGGAGCAGCTTGCATCTTTGCTACCGGCTGTAAAGACAGTAATGACTACAAATCCATATTCCCGACAACGGAAAACACCTTGAGAAACTTTGCATTATGGAAAAGTCACTCACCGGACAGAAAGAACTGCCCGGACAAACATAATAGCATAAATTCATCTAAGGATTATTACGTCCTTACGCTAAAAAGAATCATAATTTAAACATTTTCCACACGTTACTTATACCAGTGGGTATGAAATCTATAATCGTGTGCGTACACATGAATTCTAATAAATAATCAAAATATATAAAACAATGTATTTTATTTTTTTAATCGTAGTAATTCTCACAGCGATAGCATTAGTAGTAGCGGCAATGACCATTGCCAAACTAATCGCCCCTCGCTCATTCAATCCACAGAAAGGTGAGCCATACGAATGCGGTATTCCTACCAGAGGTGAGTCGTGGGTGAAATTCAAAGCGGGCTACTACCTCTTTGCAATACTGTTCCTGATGTTCGACATCGAAACAGTATTCCTGTTTCCATGGGCTACGATAGTAGCCGAAACAGGAGTTTATGCGCTTGCGGGAGCCGCATTCTTCCTGGGAATACTCATTTTAGGCCTTGCCTACGCATGGCGGAAAGGAGCGTTGGAATGGAAATAAAAAAACGTACAAGCATACGCAGTATGCAGTATGAAGAGTTCACGAATAACGACTATCTGGAACGTATGGTCCGCCGGCTAAATGCCGACGGTGCCGGAGTGATAGTAGGCGCGGCAGACGAACTGATAAACTGGGGACGAAGTAACTCGCTATGGTCGCTCACTTTCGGAACGAGCTGTTGCGCCATAGAGTTTATGGCTTTGGGAGCGGCACGCTATGATATGGCGCGATTTGGTTTCGAAGTTACGCGTAACTCGCCACGACAGGCGGACATGATAATGGTATTGGGAACCATCACGCACAAAATGGCTCCGGTACTGAAGCGTCTGTACGACCAAATGGCAGAACCTAAATATGTAGTGGCAGTAGGCGGATGCACCATCTCCGGAGGTCCGTTCAGACAATCGTATCATGTAGTAAACGGTATAGACAAGATTATACCGGTGGATGTGTTCATCCCAGGATGTCCGCCACGCCCGGAAGCCTTCTACTACGGAATGATGCAATTGCAGAGGAAAATAAAAGTTGAACGTTTCCTTGGAGGGGTAAACCGTAAAGAAAAGGAAGAGAAACCGCTAAAGGAGGAGAAATGATTATGGGAGCTGATAATATAATAATTGTAAAACCTGAAGAACTGACAGTTAAGGCGGAGCAGCTGAAAAACGATACGGCAGAACCTATGGACTATCTGCGCGACATCGTAGGAATGGACTGGGGAGAAGAAGGATTGGGAGCGCTGTATTACCTGGAATGTACTTCCACAGGTAATCGCATTGTACTTAAAACCATGACTCCTGACAGGGAACATGCGTTTCTACCGTCAGTATGCCATCTATGGAAAACGGCAAAGATAAAGGAACGCGAGGTGTTCGACTTTTTCGGCATACGCTTTACGGGAAATCCTGACATGCGCCGTATCTTCCTGCGTGAGGACTGGAAGGGATTCCCCTTACGCAAGGATTACGACATGAACTCAAATCCGCTGAACATGGAAAATGAGGTGAACGCTGACGTAACTGAGGAATACACCCTACTTCCGGACGGAACGATTCAGGGACGGGAAAATACAGTATTTGACAGAGAGGATTTCGTGGTGAATATCGGTCCACAACATCCTTCCACTCACGGAGTACTGCGTATGCGTACGTCCATCGACGGCGAGAACATCTGCCGCATAGACCCTGTATTGGGATATATCCACCGTGGAATAGAAAAGATGAACGAGAGCCTTACTTATCCGCAGACATTGGCATTGACGGATAGGTTAGACTATTTGAGTGCGCATCAGAACCGTCACGCTCTGTGTATATGTATAGAACAGGCGGCGGGAATAGAAATTTCGGAACGCGCACAATACATCCGTACCATCATGGACGAGCTGCAAAGAATAGACTCACACCTGCTGTTCTACTCATGCTTAGTAATGGATATGGGTGGACTTACTCCTTTCTTCTACGGATTCAGGGAGAGAGAGATGATTCTTGACATAATGGAAGAGACTACCGGTGGACGCTTGATACAAAACTATAATGTGATAGGTGGTGTGCAAGCAGATCTGCATCCGGATTTCCAACGCAAAGTGAAAGAATTCATAAAGCATCTGCGCAGCGTAATAAAGGATTATCACGATATCTTTACGGGTAACGTAATAGCACGCCAGCGTCTGATTGGTGTAGGGGTATTGTCACGCGAGGACGCTATTTCGCTAGGGACAACAGGCGGTACGGGACGTGCCTCAGGATGGAGCAACGACGTGCGCAAGCATCATCCGTATGCTATGTACGGCAAAGTGGATTTCCGCGAGATTACACGTACTGAGGGTGACTCGTTTGCCCGCTACATGGTGCGTATGGATGAGATAATGGAATCATGCCACATCATCGAACAGCTCATAGACAATATTCCTGAAGGTGAATACCGGGTAAAAACGAAGCCTATCATAAAACTGCCTGAAGGAAACTTCTCTACGTCTGTGGAAAGCAGCCGTGGCGAGTTTGGGGTAATGCTGGAAAGTCATGGCGACAAGTATCCTTACCGTCTGCATTACCGTTCTACAGGTCTGCCGTTGGTAGATGCCATGGACACGGTATGCCGCGGACAGAAGATTGCGGACCTGATAGCGATAGGCGGTACGCTTGACTTTGTGATTCCGGATATTGACCGATGAATAATTAAAAATGAAAAATTAAAAATTAACCAACGGTCAGCGAAGCTAATAATGGGTGGATGACATCAACTCATTTTTAATTCTTAATTATTAATTATTAATTGAATAACATGTTTGACTATTATAATCTTGAGCCGCTCTTGATGTGGATTCACAGCACAATGTGCAGCCTGATGCCTGAATGGCTTGCCTTCACGATAGAAGGTATTGCCGTGGGTGTGTTCATCATGGTGATGTATGCGGTGCTTGCCATAATCCTTATATATATGGAGCGCAAGGTGTGTGCGGCATTCCAGTGCCGTATCGGACCGGATCGTGTGGGCGGACGCGGAGGACTTCTGCAGGTACCTGCCGACGTAATAAAAATACTTACCAAGGAAATTATCAGTCTGAAAAATTCGGACAAGTTTCTTTATGCCTTGGCACCATTCTTAGTTATCATGGCATCAATCCTGACATTCTCGTGTCTGCCATGGAACAAAGGTGGTGAAATTCTGCATATGAACATCGGTATATTCTTCGTGCTAGCGGCTTCGTCAATCGGAGTACTGGGTATCCTGCTGGCTGGATGGAGCAGTAACAGCAAATATACGCTTATCGGTGCCGTGCGAAGCGGAGCTATGATTATCAGCTACGAGCTGTCAATAGGTATAAGCGTGCTCACTATGGTTATCCTATGCGGAACTATGGACATTCAGGAGATTGTGGCTTATCAGGAAAACGGATGGAACCTGTTCAAAGGACACATTCCTGCGGTGATGGCGTTTATCATCTATCTTATAGCGGGTAACGCCGAAGCCAACCGCGCACCGTTCGACCTGGCGGAAGCTGAACAGGAACTTACAGCGGGATATCACACTGAATATTCGGGTATGCACTTCGGATTTTTCTATTTGGCGGAGTATCTTAACCTATTCATCACTTCAGGTATAGCCGTCACGCTGTTCTTAGGCGGATGGATGCCTCTGCACATCGTGGGACTTGACGGGTTCAACACTGTGATGGACTGCATTCCCGGGGTGATATGGTTCGTAGGAAAGACTTTCTTCGTGGTATTCCTGCTGATGTGGATAAGATGGACCTTTCCACGATTGAGAATAGACCAGGTGCTTATCCTGGAATGGAAATACCTGATGCCGCTGTCGCTGCTGGTATTAATGATTATGACCGTAATGAAGGTGTTCGGTCTGGTGTTCTGATGTAAAAAACTGAAAAAACTATGGGATCTTTTAAAGAATATATCAACGGATATGCCTTCGGAGTGAAGAGCCTGCTTGTGGGTATGCGC
>CALUIE010000038.1 GCA_944320605.1 uncultured Phocaeicola sp.
CCTGCACCTTCGCGGTAACCTTCAAGCCACCATCCGTCGAGTACAGAGAAGTTTACTACACCGTTCATCAAAGCCTTCTCACCTGATGTACCAGATGCTTCAAGAGGACGTGTCGGAGTGTTCATCCAGATATCAACACCTGAAACAAGACGACGTGCAAGCTTCATATCGTAATTCTCGAGGAAGATAATCTTACCCAAGAATTCAGGACGCTTAGAGATTTCTACAATCTTCTTGATCAATCCCTGACCAGCACCATCGTGTGGGTGAGCCTTACCTGCGAACAGGAACTGTACCGGATAGTTAGGGTTGTTAACGATCTTAGCCAAACGGTCAAGGTCAGTGAACAAAAGATGAGCACGTTTGTAGGTAGCAAAACGGCGAGCGAAACCAATCAAAAGTGCGTTAGGATTGATTTTGTCCATCAATGAAACCACACGCGAAGGATCACCTTGGTTTTTCAACCATGTATCACGGAACTGATTACGTATATAGTCAGTAAGTTTGTTCTTCAACGCAACACGAGTATTCCATATTTCTTCATCAGGTACATTGTAGATAGCTTCCCAAATCTTAGGATTAGACTGGTCGTTCAGGAAATTTGCATCGAAATATTTGTTATAAAGTTTCTGCCATTCAGAAGCACACCATGTTGGGAAGTGAACACCGTTAGTTACATATCCTACGTGGTTTTCTTCGGGGAAGTAACCTTTCCATATTCCGGAGAACATATCCTGAGAAACTTTTCCATGCAACCAGCTCACACCATTTACTTCCTGACAAGTGTTGCAAGCGAATGTTGACATACAGAAACGTTCGTTGTTGTCACCCGGATTGATACGTCCAAGGTCCATCAAATCCTGCCATGAGATACCCATACGCTGTGGATAACCACCCATATACTTACCGAACAGACCTTCGTCGAAGTAGTCATGACCTGCAGGAACAGGAGTGTGAACAGTGTACAATGAAGAAGCGCGAACCACTTCAAGAGCCTGTTCGAATGTCATTCCGCCTTCTACGAATTCGCACAGACGCTGTACGTTACACAATGCTGCGTGACCTTCGTTGCAGTGGTAAATATCTTTCTTGATGCCAAGTTTTTCGAGCAACAATACACCACCGATACCAAGAAGAATCTCCTGTTTCAGACGGTTTTCCCAGTCGCCACCATAAAGCTGGTGAGTGATAGGACGGTCGAATTCGCTGTTCATTTCGTTATCTGTATCAAGCAGATATAATGGAACACGACCTACGTTTACTCTCCATACATATGCATGTACATAGTAGTCAAGATAAGGAACATCCACTACCAATGGCTTTCCGTCTTCGCCGATTACACGGTCCAATGGAAGACTACCGAAGTTCTGAGCTTCATAGTTAGCCACCTGCTGTCCGTCCATTGACAAACTCTGAGTGAAATATCCGTAACGGTACAAGAATCCTACCGCGCACATATCAACATTACTGTCTGAAGCCTCTTTCAGGTAGTCACCTGCAAGAATACCAAGACCTCCAGAATATATTTTCAACACATGAGTCATACCATATTCCATACAGAAATATGCAACTGAAGGACGTTCCTTATTAGGAGTCACACTCATGTAATCAGTAAATTTCTTATATACCTTATTTATTTTATCAAGAACTTTCTTGTCGTTTGAAAGAGCTTCAAGTTTTTCATAACTCAAACGTTCCAAAAAGGCAACAGGGTTCTGTCCTACAACACTCCATAATTCAGGATCAAGAGACTTAAACATATCTGTTGCTTCATAATTCCATGACCACCATATATTACGGGCCATTTCCTGTAACATCTTCAAAGAATCAGGAATACGAGATTTTACAGTAACCTCTTTCCAAACAGGAGCATTAGCATAATTTGTTTTAATTTTCATATCTCTCAAATACTTAAAATTATTAATTCTCTTTATTACTCTCTAATCTAATAGAAGCATTACGCAAAGCCACGTCGTATGCCTCATAATAATATTTAATGAAATGCTTCCATAATGCCTTTTCGGCTATAGCAGCAGCATTTTTTCGTATTTTTTCTATCTGTTTCTGATCTAAGGACGAGAATTCACTTATAGTATCTTTTATGGCATCAGCCACCTCAGAATAGTTGTAATCTGTACGGTGTATAACTTTTACTCCATCAGTCAGTTCGCCGTTATGTCCGACTACAGAATTAACCCAAAGTCCGAAACCTGCCAAATCTGAAGTAATGGTAGGAACCTTGAAAGCGATACTTTCTAACGGAGTATATCCCCATGGCTCGTAATAAGAAGGATATACACTAAGGTCATTACCAAGCACCAAATCATAATATGTCATATTCAAGATGCCATCTTTTCCATCAAGATAACACGGAACGAATATAATTTTCACTTTGGAATCAGCAGAATTTGACATATTCAGATATTTCAACATGTCCAGTACCTGATCATGGCTCATATTATGTAACCAATGTGTAATAAAAGGTACTTCAAGAGGAGTATCAAACTTTTCTTTGCTATTTAATCTGTCGATCAGATCCTGTCTGGCATCACCAACCCACCCAGGTACGTTTATAAAAGCCAAAACATCCTTTTTAAGATTTTTATCCCGAGTAAGACGATTCAAAGTTTCAAGGTAAACATTTATTCCTTTATTCTTAAATTCATAACGACCACTTGTACCTATAATCATAGTATCATCATCCAATGAAGTACCAAGCAGCTTGTTTGCAAGGTTTAGCATTACCTGTCTGGCTTTTTTGCGTTTTGCACTAAAAGAACGTCCTTGTGGAACAAAATCATCTTCAAAACCATTCATCAACACTACGTCTGCCTCTTTGTCAAGCAATTCCTTGCATTCATTATTTGTGATCTCACTTACCGTAGTGAAACAATCAACATGGTGTGCCGTCTGTTTTTCTATGGAATGTTTAGACTCCATATTCAATTCACGGGCCATCTGATCGCCATTATAAGCAAACAAATAATCGTATAATGGTTTATTGTTTCCTGCAATCGAACGTCCTATAGATGTAGCATGAGTAGTAAATATTGTGGCTATTTCCGGAACATGTTTCTGAATGTACAATGCTCCCAAACCAGTCATCCATTCATGGGCCTGATATACAACTTTTTTGCTATTATCAAGGAAAAATCTATAGTAACTTTCAACCACCTTACCGGCTGCATACGAAAACATAGAAGCCTCATCATAATCACCGTATGCATGTAAAGAATCAACTTGATAATCAAACCATGCCTGGGTATAGATTTCATTCTTTTGCTCAAAGAAAGGAGCAAAATCGACCAAAATGGCAATCGGATTTCCAAGAATATTCCATCGTCCAATTCTAAAACTTAGTTTATCAAAGTTCAAAGCATGTTCACGCCAGTCTTTGAGTAGTTTTTCATCCTCAACAAACAAAGGATTTTCTTTTCCCAACCATACATCCGGTCCTATGAAAAAAATCTTATCCTCAAATGCTTCCTGTAAGGTCTTAGCTCTTGTAGATAAGACGGTGTAAATGCCTCCAACTTTATTACACACTTCCCAACTAGACTCAAAAATATAATCAGGAGTTAAAAGCTGTTTCATCATCATATAAGTTTAACTTAATTTGATGCAAAGATAGAGAAAACAAACATAAAATCAAAAAATCCAAACATTTTTTACAAAGAAACCAACCTGAATACTGAATAAAACATAATAAGTTACATCATTGATACATAATTATATTATACTAATATTTAAAATAAAAAACTGACATGATTATGTAAAACATAGATCATACCAGTTCCAATATTATTAGAGACTTCATTTTTACATAAAGCCACATTATGCTTCAACCTGTTTTTTTGAAGATAATTTTTCAAGGAAATATACCAATAAAAATCCTACTATCATAAGGATCACAGCTTCAACTACAAACTGATTAGGAGCGATATTCTCCTCAATCAGTGGTTTTGCTACACCATGACTGTCTGTATAAAACTCTACAACCTTTTTCCATGGCCATACTTTATTGAGTGAACCAAGCATAAAACCAGTAAGTACTGAAAGAGTTATATTCCTGAAATTTTTCAAAGCGTATGATAAAACCCTTGAAAAAGATGTTATTCCAATGAATGCGCCTAATCCGAATATTGCCAGTATAACAATATCCAATGTTTTAACAGCTTCCATTATATAAAAATATTTACCAAGAAGCACTAATATAAAACTTCCGGATATTCCAGGTAAAATCATGGCACATATAGCAATTGCACCACATAAAAATATAAACAAGTAATTAGTAGGTGTCTCCGCAGGAGTGGCAACAGTAATATAATAAGCAATTCCAGCTCCTATTAAAAAAGAAAGTATAGTTTTCCAATTCCATTCTTTGATATCCTTTGAAACAAACCAAGTTGACGCAAGAACCAGACCAAAGAAAAATGACCAAACCAATATAGGATGATCTGTAAGCAACCATGTTATGAGTTTTGCCAGCGAGAAAATACTTATTCCTACACCTAATATTATTGAGAGCAAAAAATTTCCGTTTATACCTTTCCAAAATTCAACGACTTTTCCTTTGAAAAGAAGTTTCAGATTCTTAATATTAATACTCTTGATAGAATTTATCAGTTCGTCATAAATGCCTACTATAAATGCTATAGTTCCTCCAGACACTCCGGGCACAACATCTGCTGCACCCATTCCCATTCCCTTTAAAACCAGTGTTGCGTAATCCTGTAATTTACGTTCCATAATTATATTCAGATTATATTTTCCGGCAAAGTTATAAAAAATAGATTTAATATAAAATACACTATAAAATACACTAAAAAAGATTTAACCATTATTAAAAAGATATTTTTAAGCTTGACATAAAAAAAGTACATTTTTTCATATATAAAATGAACAATTAGGATTTGTAAGTGTTATAATATATATACAAACAAAAAAAATAAGATTATGTCAAAAACAGCATTCAAAGGATCAACCGTTAATTTAGCGGGAGAATTCATAAAAACCGGAGTTAATGCACCTGAATTTACAATGGTAAAAGGAGATTTAAGTCTATTCAATTTATCTGAGACAAAAGGTAAATATGTAGTGCTGAATATATTTCCAAGTCTTGATACAAGTGTATGTGCAACATCAGTAAGGAAGTTCAACCAAATGGCATCCAGAATGAACAATACAAGTGTACTGGCTATTTCCAAAGACTTACCTTTCGCACAAGGGCGTTTTTGTACTACAGAGGGAATAGAGAATGTCATTCCACTTTCAGACTTCAGGAACATCAATAATTTTGGCACCCAATATGGTGTACTTATGGCTGATGGCCCTTTAAGCGGTTTATTTGCTCGTGCCGTTGTAATAATAAACCCTCAAAATGAAATTGTCTATACAGAACTTGTACCAGAGATAACACAAGAGCCAAACTATGAAGCTGCATTGGCCGCAATAAAATAAAATAGAGAACAACACAATAACCAATCATTCATAATCACACACACCAAAAAACGGGCCCGATTGATAAATCAATCTGGGTCCGTTTTTTAATATCAATATATTGAATTAATCTTCAGAAAAGTCCTTAATCCTCTGTTCCTCACTTAAACGACAAACTAAAAGAGTATTGTTCTTCTCAGCTATAATATACCCGTCAAGTCCCTGTATCACAACCTTTTTCTCCTGTGTGGTATGTACTACACAATTCCTTGATTCATACATTTTTATATTTTCACCAATACAAACATTACCATAAGCATCCTTAGGTGAGTTTTCATGTAATGACCCCCATGTTCCTAAGTCACTCCATCCGAATGACGCCGGGAAAACATATATCTCATCAGCCTTTTCCATCACTGCATAGTCTATAGAAATATTCTCACACATAGGGAACAATTCATTTATCATTTCCTGTTCTTTATCTGTAAAATAATACTGATTCATCTTTTCGAATATCTTACTTAAAGCCGGTTGGTAAACACGTATTGCATTAACTATTGTATTTACATTCCAAACAAATATACCTGCATTCCAGAAAAAGTTTTTCTTTTGTATATACTTATTCGCAGTTTCAAGATCCGGTTTTTCCTTAAAAGCATCTACTCTATAGATTTCCTTGTTTGACGGACAAGCCATTGTCAAATCCCCTTCTATATATCCATATCCTGTTTCAGGACGTGTAGCTTTCATTCCTAATGTAACTATAGCGTCTGATGATGAAGTAAATTTCATAGCAGAAATAATGACTCTCCTAAACTCGTTTACATCCATGACTATGTGATCACTCGGAGTAACTACAATATTGGCCTTAGGATTCTGTGATTTTATTTTCCAACTGACGTATGCTATACACGGAGCCGTATTACGTCGGCAAGGTTCTAAAAGAATTTGAGAAGAAGGAATTTCCGGTAACTGTTCTTTTACTATAGATTCATAACTGGCAGAAGTCACAACCCACACGTTTTCAGGAGGACAAATTCCTTGAAATCTATCCATTGTTAGCTGTATCAAAGTACGTCCACACCCTAACACATCAATAAACTGTTTCGGTAATTCTTTATTGCTCATAGGCCAGAAACGACTTCCTATTCCACCTGCCATTATAACAATATGATTATTCGAATTTTTCTCCATAATATAAACGTATCTTTTTTAATTACCGCAAAAATAATTGTTTTTTATTAAAGAGCAACATATTATCCAATAAAACACAACTAACACCAGTACAAATATTTTCAATAGACAATTAATCTATAATTTATTCTTAACTTTGCCAACTATAGAAATAATAATAAAAATGAAAAAATATCATAGTGTACTTACAATAGCCGGTTCTGACTGTAGTGGCGGTGCCGGAATACAAGCTGATATAAAAACCATATCAGCATTAGGATGTTATGCTGCCAGTGCAATAACTGCAGTCACTGTACAAAATACATGTGGCGTGACAGGTATTCATCCAATACCTGCATCATACGTTAAAGCACAAATTGATGCAGTAATGACCGATATAAAACCTAAAGCAATAAAAATAGGAATGATAAACGATGTTGAAATAGTAAACGCTATTGCAACAAGTATAAAAGAGTATAAACCTGAATCCGTAGTATTCGATCCGGTAATGGTTTCAACCAGTGGATGTAAACTGATTGAAGATATGGCTGTAGAGGCTATCAAGAAAAAACTTATCCCCTTATCCAAAATAATAACCCCAAATCTCAGTGAGGCAATGGTACTAACCGGAGAAGATATAAGTGACACAAGATCAATGATTGTAGCCGGAAAAAAGATACTGGAACTCGGCTGTCATGCGGTTCTGATAAAAGGCGGACATCTGAGTGGCAACGATATGTATGACGTTCTATGCATAAATGATGATAAAACTCCTTATATATATACTGCATCAAAGATTCAAAGTAAAAATACACACGGAACAGGATGTACACTTTCTTCTGCGATAGCGGCATTTCTTTCAATGGGAGAAACGCTACCAAATGCTGTAAGTAAAGCAAAAGACTACGTTCACAAAGGAATTCTAAACGGTAAAGATATAAATATAGGTAACGGTCACGGACCTTTGAACCATTTCTATTCTCCCGTTTCCATGCACATTTTCACTGAAAATGAGTAATTTTACAAAAACAATCATTAACTTTGCGGCAATAATCAATAATTATTAAACAGAAAAATCATGAAAGCATTTGTATTTCCTGGACAGGGAGCCCAATTTGTTGGTATGGGCAAAGACCTGTACGAAAATTCTGCTTTAGCAAAAGAACTTTTTGAAAAAGCAAACGATATTTTAGGTTATCGCATCACAGATATCATGTTTAACGGAACTGACGAAGACCTTCGTCAAACAAAGGTTACTCAACCTGCCGTATTCCTTCATTCAGTAATTTCTGCACTTTGTATGGGTGAAGATTTCAAGCCAGAAATGACAGCTGGTCATTCATTAGGAGAATTTTCAGCACTTGTAGCAGCAGGAGCACTATCATTCGAAGATGGCTTGAAATTGGTATATGCACGTGCAATGGCTATGCAAAAAGCATGTGAAGCTCACCCATCTACAATGGCTGCTATCATAGCCCTTCCTGACGAAAAAGTAGAAGAAATATGTTCTAAAGTTGCAGCTGAAGGTGAAGTTTGTGTAGCCGCAAATTATAACTGTCCCGGACAAATTGTTATTTCTGGTTCGATAGAAGGTATTAACAAGGCATGTGAGCTAATGAAAGAAGCTGGAGCAAAACGTGCACTACCACTAAAAGTGGGTGGAGCATTCCATTCACCGCTTATGGATCCTGCTAAAGTGGAACTTGAAACTGCTATTAACGCTACTGAATTCCACACTCCAAAATGTCCTATCTATCAAAATGTAGATGC
The DNA here is from genome assembly GCA_944320605.1 of uncultured Phocaeicola sp. Taxonomy (GTDB): domain Bacteria; phylum Bacteroidota; class Bacteroidia; order Bacteroidales; family Bacteroidaceae; genus Phocaeicola. The sequence goes on from CALUIE010000038.1 coordinate 8,383, forward strand.
CAAACCATATACTGATCCTGCTAAGATAAAAGCAAACCTTGTGGCACAGCTTACGGCTTCTGTAAGATGGACACAAACAGTACAAAACATGATAGCTGACGGAGCAGATGAGTTTATCGAATGCGGACCTGGAGCTGTACTTCAGGGGCTTATCAAAAAGATAAACAAAGAAGCTAATGCCCACGGCATTGAATAATATCACATATAATAAAGGCACGTATTAATCCATGGCGAATGATACGTGTCTTATTTTTTAATTTAATACTATAGCTCTATGAATCCAAAAGAAAAAATCATAATTTATCAAGTCTTTACACGTTTATTCGGCAACCAGACCCTTACGAGAAAGACCAACGGAAGCATAGATGAAAACGGATGCGGAAAGTTGGACTACTTTACCGAACAAGCTCTTTCTGAAATAAAAGAACTGGGAGTCACTCATATATGGTACACAGGTGTAATTGCACATGCAACACAAACAGACTATACCAGTTACGGAATAAACAAAGATCATCCTGCTATTGTCAAGGGAAAAGCCGGCTCTCCTTACGCTATAAAGGATTATTACGATATAGATCCTGATCTGGCTGTGAAAGTAGATAAAAGAATGGAGGAATTTGACGCATTGGTGAAACGCACTCACAATGCTGGTATGAAAATGATAATCGATTTCGTTCCAAACCATGTGGCACGTCAATATAAATCATTGGCTAAGCCTGAAGGTGTTAAAGATTTAGGTGAAGATGATGATACTAATACGTCGTTCAGTCCTCAAAACAATTTCTACTATATACCAGGTGAAGAACTAAAAGGAGATATAGATTTTTATGTTTCAGGAGAAGGCAGATACACAGAAATACCTGCAAAAGCAACTGGAAATAATAAGTTTGACGCATGGCCCAACAGAAATGACTGGTATGAAACCGTTAAACTTAACTATGGTATAGACTATATTAATAATACAGGATGTCACTTCTCACCTATTCCTGATACATGGATAAAAATGAAAGACATTCTTTTATTTTGGGCAAGCAAAAATATTGATGGGTTCAGATGTGACATGGCGGAAATGGTTCCATGCGAATTCTGGGGATGGGCCATACCTCAAGTTAAAGAAAAATATCCTGATATAATATTCATCGCAGAAGTTTACAATCCTCAGGAATACAGAAATTATATACACAATGGGCATTTCGACTATTTATACGATAAAGTCGGTCTTTATGATACCTTAAGGGCTGTTATATGTAATAACACATCTGCAACGAACATAACCGGTTGCTGGCAAAGTGTGAACGATATCCAAGAACACATGCTTAATTTCTTAGAGAATCACGACGAGCAGCGTATAGCATCTGATTACTTCGCAGGAAACCCACACAAAGCATTTCCGGCAATGATAGTTTCTGCATGTATGAACACAAATCCGGTAATGATATACTTCGGACAGGAACTTGGTGAAAGTGGAATGGATACAGAAGGGTTTAGCGGAAGAGACGGAAGAACTACAATTTTTGACTATTGGAGTATTGACAGCATAAGACGCTGGACAAACCATGGAAGGTTTAATACACACCTTCTTAATGCCAAGGAAAAAGGTATTAGAAACTTCTACAAAACTCTTCTAAACATCTGCAATCAGGAAAAGTGTATCACCCGTGGAAAATTCTTCGATTTAATGTATGCTAACATAAACGGATGGCAAATGGACGAGCATAAACAATATGCTTTCTTGAGACAATGCGAAGATGAGGTACTACTTATTGCTGTAAACTTTGGAGATATGAACATGAGAGTAGCAATAAACATACCAGAACATGCATTCAATTATCTCGGAATGCCTGAAATAGGAAACATAAAAGCCAAAGACCTTATAAGCGGCAAGGAAGAAAAGATAAGTTTCATGTCTTCAAAACCTGTGGGAACAGATTTACCTGCAAACAGCGGTAAGATCCTGAAAATAAAACTGAAATGATAAAACAGGATTATATAATAAGAATGATACAGGAGATAATCTCGATGATTGTCGCTGCCATCATAAAAAAGAAAAGACTTGACAACAAAGAGTTGGAAAAATACGAATACAATACGCATGTGATGCTTGGAGTAAGTCCGAAAGAGCTTATGAATATAAGCACTGATGAAATTATATCACAATATTCAACATCAGAAAACGGAATGGATAAAATAGAACTGATAGCAGTCAGCCTTTTACTGTTATCGGAAGAAACAGCCAATGACCAGTTGTTGCTGAAATCAAGGCTGAAACAGAATGGATTATTCCTACTGAAGTATCTGCAACAAAACAGTAATTCATATTCAATCCAACGCGAAATGATTATGAAAATGATTTCATAATATGAGCGGTAGTTTCATAACACAAAAATGAAACTACCGCTTTTTTCTATTTTAGTAATATTTATTTGATAATCAGAATCGGTGTACGTGAATGGAATATCATTTTCTTTGCAATACTTGGGTTGAACAGACGTGCAAAGACGTTTCTCTTATAGTTTGATACGCATAGCACATCAATATTCTCTTCCCGCACATAATCATCAAGATTATTAAAGAAACTGTCCTCTGTAACCAGACTGTAATTAATCTTTAAATCAGGATATTGCTTGTGGAAATACTCCTTTATTCCCGAAAGTTTAATTTCATTCCATGTTCGCCTTTCTTCATTAGAATTAAGGTGAATGAAATAAATCTCAAAATTATAATCCTTAAAAGCAGTAATTAAAGAATCAAATGCAATCAAATCACGCTGATCGAAGTTTGTAATAAAAGCCACCTTATTGATCTCCTTGAAATTAATCAATTTGGCTTCCTCCGGAATGGAATATACAAAGACCGGACTGCGCTCTATAACTTCAGCCGTTACACTTCCCATCAATCCGTATTCTGTCATATTTTCTCCACGTGTACCCATTACAATCATTAACGGAGATTCTTCACGTGCGTATGCCAAAATTTCCTCTTCCGGTATCCCTTCGCGTAAAAGACATGTATATTTAACATTCGGTATTTCACCATCTGAAATTAGCTTATCAATTTTTGACGTAAGTTCATTCAGATGACTGTGAACATTATCCAACATACTCTTTATTCCTAACTCGGCTTCGTATGGCATACCATATCCTTCTGTCGCATATTGGAGACTCGGCATATAAACAGGACTGAAATACACATGCATGAGCACAACTTCAGCTTTTATCTGTGCCGCAAAATTAAGTCCAAACTTACAGGCCTTAAAAGAATTACTTGAGAAATCAACAGGTACAAGAATTACCGGAGACTTACGTTCTTTATCCTGAGTTTTAACATGTTCCTTTACAATATCCTCAGCCAGCCAGGACGAACTTTCGATTATACTTAATGCACGCGGTAAATCACTCTCTTTAATACGTATTCTAACACCTGAAGAAATAACCGGTTGTATAAGGTTTACATTATGAATATATGCTTCAATACCTTCATTTTCCAATACGTTTTTCAATATCTGAGCTTTTGAATAAGTCAGAATAGCTAAAGTAACAAGTCTTTCCTCTTCCATAATCAAAAATTTTTGTTAGAACTATTTAGATAATACAATAATAGCTATAATAGTTATTTCCTAACAACTATTATAGCTATTTCTGTTATAATTCAGAGGCTTCCCGTAATATATCAAGTGCTTTATCCAGCACTACAGTGTCATCCAACATAACCAATCCGCCATCAGGTCCGGGTTCCAAATGAATTCCTACACATTTACCATCCTTGAAGTTTTGACCGCCAAAAAAGTTTCTTACGGTTTCTACAGATATATTTAACTCATCGGCTATACGATGCATACTTCCTTCAGGTAAAGAATCTTTTATGTTTCTTAATTCATTAAATGTAATAGTTCTTGTCATAGTAATCTGAATTTTAAGAATTACACAATATGTTTTTATCTCGATGATAAATATATAAAAAAATTATATAGCAAGCAAGAAAAACATTTCTTTTTTGTATAACAACTCTATATTTTACGAATCCAAATACTTAATAGTTAGAAATAAAGCAACTTGGATAAAATCATTCCATAAACTATAGCGAAGAAATAAGTAAGCAACAATACCAAAACTACTACATTAATACTTTTTACATCATAACCACTTGTCGTATATTGCGCAGATATTAACCTTGACTTAAAGAAATATTTATTTGATATAAATTTATAAAGCAAATAAACTACACTTCCTGACAACAATCCATCTATAATGCCGAAAAGGATATCACCAGGATAATGCACTCCCAAATATACACGGGAATAAGTAGGTATAAAAGCCCACAAAAACATCATAAAAGATAGCTTGGCATTTCTTACAAGCAATGAAATAAACATTGCTACAGCAAATGTATTGGCGGCATGACTGGATATAAAACCATAAAGGCCTCCCGCTCTATAACTATTCACTGTATTAACCATATTCATAAACTCAGGATCCTTTGTCGGACGGTATCGCTCAAACAGTGGTTTACATATTCCAGATGATGTTTGGTCAGCAAGAGTTACAACCAAAGCTATCAATAATAAAATAAACAATCCCTGCTTAAGATTATTATTCTTGAATATGACATACAGCAAAGCAATAGCGGCAGGTATCCATGTTTTAGTATCTGTAACTATATACATAAATCCATCCCAAAACAACGAATCACTGCCATTGAGTTGCATCAATATATGTTTGTCTAATTCTATTAATTGCTGTATGTCCATAAAAATAATTTTAATACATTATATCACTTCTATACTTTCAGTAGGAAGCCATCCTCTTGATCCGTCTTCCAAACTTACTTCTTTCCATCCTTTCATGGAATTATCGTTAATATAAACTTTTGTTCCCTCATGCAATACAAACAGATCTGTACCGCTATCGTCTGGCGTACTCTTAACTGTAACGGATGGCTGCATAACTATAGCTCCTGAACGGTTAAGCAGTTTTTCTTTCTGTGAATCAGCAAACAGATTTGCCACAATAGTAAAAAACAAAAATATTACAGCAAATGAGAAACCGGTCTTTTTGATTATTATCTTTCCACCAAAAATATATGCAGACATTCCTAATAAAAAGACTATAAAGCAAGAAATTGCAAATACCGACCATGATGACTCTCCCATCAAATCTCGTATAGAATTTATCCAAGTAATGATAAATATCTCACTTTTAGGTGTAACATTATCTATAGTCTTACTTTTAGCCATTTCCAGATTATAAATAATATCTTCATCACCGGGTGATAACAACAAAGCTCTTTCATAATTTAAAATAGCTTTGGCTAAATTCTTGTCCTTATAATAACTGTTTCCTAAGTTATAATATACATCTGCCGACTCTTGACCACCATTCAATATCGCCTCATATTTCTCAATGGCACCTTTAAAATCATTTTCCTGATATGCCTTGTCGGCCTCTGTCTTTTCTGAAGCATTAGCAGACAAAAGGGAACATACAAGAAAGAATATAAAAATTTGTATTTTATTCATTGTATATATCTCCTCAACACTTTAACGTTTAATACGATTTTCCATCTTACTTATCACATCCACAGAAGCCGCAAAGACTTTATCCATAGCTTCATTCTGATTGCCTGGAGCATATCTGGCAAACTCACATTCGGACAATACTCCGATGAATTCCTTAATCAAATCTTCAGATACTCCATGTTCAGACAACTCTGCTTCAATATTATCTCTTGACAATCTGGATACCGGAATATTAAGTTTATCACTGATATATCCCCATAATGCCTTAAGTACTTCATCATAAAATTCGCTCACTTTATTAGCTGATAGTAATTTACCTGCCAATTTCATACGTTTGGTAGCAACTTTATTTGCTTTCTTGGTCTTTACTCTCGCTATGTTGGCACTTTCAATAGCTTGTTTTCTATATATCAAAACAAAAACTACAAAAAGTACAAAAGGTATAATATACCATAAGTAATATGATGTCGAACCAAAGAAGTAGTTTCCTTTTTGTCTAAGAGCTGAATCACCTGTCTTAATAAACAATATGTCAGTTCCTAATACCTTGACATTCTCCTTATTGGTAAAATCTGCAATTACTTGCTGACCACTGGAAGTACCATTACCTTTTGCTACCTTCAAATTATAAGCATCAGATGACAAAGTCTTATATTGCCCTGATTTGATATCAAAATATTTGAATTCAATCGGAGGTATTGTAAAGTTTCCGGCATGTCGTGGTATCGCAAGATACTCAATAGTTTTTGTACCGCTCAATCCCTCAGCTGTTAACTGATAATTATCTTCTATTTTAGGATCATATATCTCAAAATCATGAGGAAACTTAACTTCAGGGGCATTGACAAGTTTCATATTTCCTGTTCCACTGATAGTCAACTTTATAGTTACGGCCTCATTAGCTTTAAGTTCTGTAGTATTAATATCCGACTTCATAGAGAAAGTACCTACTCCTCCGGAATAACCTTCCGGTTTTGCAGGGAGCGGGTCAACATTAATAACGACCTTAGGAGCTACAATCTTTTTATTAACCTCTACATAGCCGCCACCATTAAAGAACGCTTCAAAAGGATCATCAGAAACAGCAACTCTTTGAGCAACTACGGCATCAAAAGTCACTGCCGGAATTTCAAGACGTCCGGACTTTTGTGGAAAAATCACATATTGTCTGTAAACCACTGTATTGTAGTTTCTTCCTTTATAATGTTCAAGTTTAAATGTCTTTTGATTAGGTAATTCCACTTCCTGAACATAAAAGCCCTGCTGATCCGGCATCTTTCCAAGTAATTGTCTAAGATCAACTGTCGTATATGCCTTATATGTTACCAATATGGCCTCTTGTTCATGTACTTTAGTTTTACTTGCTGTAGCCAAAATAAACAAATCCTTATCAGAAATTCTGCCGTTTGTCTTTTGGTTTCTTGAAGAGATTCCGCCATTACCTTGACTTTGGTTCGAATTTGTATCTTCCTTATCTTTTGGGAGAACCTTAATAGTAAGTGAATTTGAAAAAATCTTCTCTCCGTCAACCTCAATGCTTGCAGCAGGAATATTAAACGTACCTTCCGACACAGCCATCAGAATATATGTATATGTGATAGAACGGCTCGAAGATACCTTTCCATTAATTATCTGCGTACTACTCTGTTGCGAACGGCTTGGCCCCATAAGAACATCAAAACCCTCAGCCTGTGGAGCAAGAAAATCCTTTACGTCCTGCGAGTTCACAGTATAAGTAAGTCTGAACTGATCACCGTTTACTACAACTTCAGGAGCAGAAGCTTTTAACGTAACTTCCTCCTTAGCAAATATTTGCAGTGATGCGGTTATCATCAATATCAAGAAAATATATTTTCTCATCATTATATAAATTATTGTTTTTTCCTCAAATTAATATATCAATAGAAATATGCTACAGAATTACCAGTCTTTCTCAAGTTTCTTTCCGCTCACTTGCATTTGTTTCTTAACCTTATCCTGTACGTCTTTCTCATCTTGCATAGCAGCTTTCAACAGTTGTTCTGCATTTTCTTTAGACATCTCATCTTTATTCTGTTGCTGATTTTGCTGATTTTGATTTTGCTGTTGTTGCTGTTGATCTTGCTGATCTTTGTTTTTCTCTTTCTCGTCCTGTTTCTGGTCCTGTTTCTGATCTTTCTGTTGATCCTGATTCTGCTGTTGCTGTTGTTGGTCTTTCAGCTGTTTCTGAGCTAATACCAGATTATAGCGCGTTTCATCATCCTTTGGATTATTTCTCAATGCCTGTTTGTAAGCCTCTATACACTGTGGCAATTGCTTAGACGATTGAAGTATAACTCCCATATTATGATATATATGAGCCAACTTTTCCTTATCTTTCTCCATACGTGCCGCAGCCTCAAACTGTTCCATTGCTTCCTTACCTTTTTGCTGCATTAGTAGCGAGTTTCCCAAATTAAACATTGCATCAGCAGATTTAGGATTAATCTCAAGTGCTTTTCTATAATCTACTTCAGCCTTTACAAACAGACTGTCATTATATAACTTGTTTCCGCTACGAAGATAATCCCTATCCGTCTTCTGTGCATACAAGACAGAAGTACCCAAAAGCATTATCCCTATCAAATATAATCTACTACACCACATAAATCAATCCTGTTTGAAAAGTTTTACATTCTTAAATAAAGGATTTTTCCTATTAAGCAACATAACATCTATAGCAAGTAAAACCAATGCAAGCCATGCCAGTACATCAAACTGCTCATCAAATTCAGTATATACCTGAGTTTCAACATCAGCTTTAGCCAACTTATTGATTTCAGCGTTAAGAGCCCTCTCTGCATTGTTGGTATTATCAACACGAACATACATACCGTTACCAGCCTTAGCTATTTCCTGACACATCTGTTCGTTCAGTTTTGTAACTACAACATTGCCATCTTTGTCACGGCGAAAGTCATTTGTGCCTTCTACAGGTATAGGAGACCCGTCAGGCGAACCAACGCCCAATACAAATACTCTTACACCTTTTGCAGCAGCCTGTTGTGCAGCTTCAATAGCTCCTCCTTCATGGTTTTCACCATCAGTAATCAGAACAATTGCACGTCCTACACCCTCATTCGGAGTAAAACTCTTCATAGCCAAGTCGATAGCCCCACGAATATCAGTTCCCTGAGTTGTAATAAGAGAAGGAGATATTGTTTCCAGAAACATTTTTGCAGAGATATAATCGCTTGTTATAGGAAGCTGGGTAAATGCCTCTCCAGCAAAAACTATCATAGCGACCTTGTCATTATTGAATGTCTCTACAAGCCTGGATACTAATTTTTTTGACTTTTCAAGTCGGCTTGGTGTAACATCCTGTGCTAACATTGAGTTAGAAATATCCAACGCAACCACAGTTTCAACTCCCTGACGTTTCACCGTCTCCATCTTGGAACCAAACTGAGGACGTGCCAGCATGAATATAACCATGACCAACGCAGCTGTCACCAGCCAGAATTTTACGTCAGGTCTGTATTTCGAAACATTCGGCATCAGATGTGCCATCAGTTCCGGATCTCCGTACTGACGTAACTTTTTTCTTCTCCTATAATTGGTATATATATAGAATACTACCAAAAAAGGAATTATTAATAAAAAATACAAATATATCGGTTCTCCAAATCTAAACATGGCAAAACATTTTTAAGGTATTTTCTTCAAAACCGTATTACGTAAAATCAGCTCAAGCAGGATACATAAGAATGCTACGAGAGCAAAAATCTCGTATTCCTCTTCCCTTTTGCTGAATTCCTTCACATTAAGTTTTGTTTTTTCCAACTTATCTATCTCCTGATAAACTTCCTTCAGTTTGGAATTGCTAGTAGCCCTGAAATAATTACCGTTAGTTTCGGCAGCAATCTGCGTCAAGGTCTGTTCATCTATTTCTACAGGTGTCTGAATATATTGCACACCGGCATATGTCTGCATAGGATAAGGAGCAGTACCGTTGGTTCCTACACCTATAGTATATACTCTCACTCCAAACTGTTTGGCTATCTCGGCAGCAGTAAGAGGAGAAAGTTCTCCGCGGTTGTTCACACCGTCCGTCAGCAATATAACGACTTTAGATTTTGCCTTGCTGTCTTTCAATCTTGTAACAGCATTCGCCAGTCCCATACCGATGGCAGTACCGTCTTCTATCATTCCGCGATAAATCATTTCGCAACTTACGCTCTGAAACAAATTAAGCAGAACTCCATGGTCAACAGTAAGAGGACACTGCGTAAAAGCCTCCCCCGCAAATATCGTAAGACCGATATTGTCATTAGGTCTTCCGTTGATAAATTCGGCAGCCACCTGTTTTGCAGCCTCAAGTCTGTTAGGTTTCAAATCCTCAGCCAGCATACTTGTAGAAATATCCACAGCCAGCATGATGTCAATACCTTCAATCTCAGTGTTCTGCCAATTATCGGTAGTTTGCGGTCTTGCAAGCACCAGCACTATCATTACGAACGTACACAGTCTGAGCAGAAAAGGAGCATGGATCAAATAGACCTTCCAGCTTTTCGGCGCATTCTGATACATTCGTGTGGTAGATACCTGAAGAGTAGCCTCTGTCCGTTTCCTGCGCATCACATACCATACTATGTACGGTATAAGCAAAATCAGTAAAAACAGATATTCAATATTAGCAAAAATCATATCTTCATTTATTTATACGTTAAAAGAAGAGATCTATAATACACTTCACACCCACATACAAGGCAACAGCAGCGATAACACCTGTCAATCCTATGCTGCACATCAAGGCTATACGACCTTGTTTTGAACGTTTCTCTTCCACTTTTATTTCAGTAGGCTCTTTCTTTGCATTAGGATCTTCCTCCAACTTGGTCTCATTGATAAAGTCCACAGCATTTACAAGATTCATATCATTCTCGTTCATCATCGGCGCATGTTTGGCAAACTTCACCAAGTCAGCAGTTTCGAAAAGATATTTCAAATCTTTTAGCGATTCCTTATCTCTTACCTGCAACAGATGTTCTATTATTTCGGACGATGTCATCTCCATTGCATTAAAGCCGAAACGTTCCATTATGTAAGTACGTATCACATCTGTAAGTTCTGTGTAATACTGTTTTGGATCCTCCCTTTGAACATTCTTGTTAGCCTTGATTTCCTCGATATGTTTCATGGCTTCCTGATGAGGAGGCAATTTCGGTTCAATCTTTATAATCTTAATAATAGGTTTATTATCTTTATACCTTATAATAAAGAATACACACGCCGAACCAAATAACAACATTAAAATAAAAGCATAGACCATTGTATCTATGTCCTGCCATTCTATAGGAACTTCAACCACAGTTTTCGGGCCGAAGAACTGGTCGGGATGCAAAGTATCCACTGGTATGGAATAGACTTTGAGAGCCAAAGATTCAGAACGATATTTTTCATCGTCAACCATAACTTCCAAAGGAGGAAGATAATACAAAGCTGAGTCAAAGGAAGTAATGGTATATTCCTGAGTGATAACCCACCTCTTGTCGTCATTCAACTTCTGTGTGTCAGGCTTGGCTATGTCAAGAACTTCCACTCCCCTGACCAATGTATCTTTTATAACAGGCAAGCGTAATTTTTTATCAGCATCCATACTTACTTCCAGATGCACTTTTGTCTGTTCGCCCACCAGTAGCTGCAATGAATCAATGCTGGCTCTTACAGTAACCTGTTGTGCATTTGCCTGTGAACCAAACAAGGCAAAAGCGGCAAAACACAATGAGCCAAGCAACATTTTTCCATAATTAAACAATATCTTCTTCATCTGATTATCAGTTTCTTTTAGCAAACAAATTCAGCAATGCCCTGACATAATCCTGGTCTGTACGTACAGATACAGAATCCACATTACACAGATTAAACGTATCGTTAAGTTTCTTCTGACGTTCCACCCACCAGTCATGATGAGTTTTTCTCAACGACTTAGACGAAGTGTCAATCCATTCCTCATGTCCCGTTTCGGCATCACGCACAAGCATCAGACCTACGTCAGGCAGTTCCTCCATACGTTTGTCATACACTTGCACAGCCACCACGTCATGCTTTCTGTTTGCCACAGTCAATGCATTCTTGAAATCATTGTCATCAATAAAATCGCTCAACATGAACGCCGTACAACGCTTTTTCAATACATTCGTAAGATATTCAATTGCGCATTGCAGATTTGTGCGCGAACTTTCCGGCTTAAAGTCCAGCAGCTCGCGTATGATATACAGAATATGTTTACGTCCTTTTTTAGGCGGTATAAACTTTTCTATTCTGTCAGAAAAGAATATAACACCGATCTTATCGTTATTCTGGATAGCGGAGAAAGCTATTGTAGCAGCAATCTCCGTCACCATATCCTTTTTCATCTGCTTCGACGTACCGAAATCAAGACTGTTCGATACATCCACAAGCAGCATCACTGTCAGTTCGCGTTCCTCTTCGAATACCTTTACGAATGGCTTGTCAAAGCGTGCTGTTACATTCCAGTCGATGTCACGCACATCATCGCCATACTGATACTCTCTCACTTCGGAGAAAGCCATACCCCTACCCTTGAAAGCAGAATGATACTGTCCGGCAAATATATTGCTTGACAGTCCTCGGGTCTTAATTTCTATCTGGCGTACACGCTTTAATAATTCAGTAGTTTCCATTCTTCAAAAAAGGTTTCTTTCTAATTAAGGTACTTCAACCTTATTAAGTATCTTGCTTACTATTTCGTCCGAAGTAACGTTTGTAGCTTCAGCCTCGTATGTCAGACCGATACGGTGACGCAATACATCGTGAGCCACAGCACGAACATCTTCAGGAATAACATAACCTCTACGCTTGATAAACGCATAGCTGCGTGCAGCAAGAGCCAGGTTGATGGAAGCACGAGGAGATCCTCCGAAACCGATAAGGCTCTTGAGTTCCTTCAAATCATATTTTTCAGGATAACGGGTTGCAAAAACGATATCGGCAATATACTGTTCAATCTTTTCATCCAGATAAACCTGTCTTACGACTTTGCGGGCTTCCATTATATCCTCAGCTTTAAGAAGAGGCTTGATTTCCACTTTCTCGCCCGAGATATTCTGACGGATAATCTTCTTTTCCTCTTCAAGTTTAGGATAATCTATGATAACCTTCAGCATGAAACGGTCCACCTGTGCTTCAGGCAACGGATAAGTACCTTCCTGCTCGATTGGGTTCTGAGTAGCCATAACCAGGAAAGGTTCCGGCAAGCGGAATGTTTCCTTACTCAATGTCACCTGACGTTCCTGCATAGCTTCAAGCAAAGCACTCTGTACTTTTGCAGGAGCACGGTTAATTTCATCGGCCAATACGAAGTTGGCAAAGATAGGTCCCTTTTTAGCGATGAACTGTTCGTCCTTCTGACTATAAATCATTGTACCGATAACGTCGGCAGGCAACAAGTCAGGAGTAAACTGGATACGACTGTATTTAGAATCAATAAGCGATGCCATAGTCTTGATAGCCAATGTCTTTGCCAAACCGGGCACACCTTCCAACAATATATGTCCGTCAGCCAACAATCCTATCAGCAATGATTCAACCAAATGTTTTTGTCCCACTATAACCTGATCCATACCGGTCATCAGGTTTGTCACGAACGCGCTCTGACGTTCAATCAATTCGTTCAACGCACGAATATCAATAGCTTCAGCCATAATTTCTTGTTTATTTTATCAATTACATTTCTACATTAAAACGCACTCAATAAGAAGAATTCCTTTTTAGTGCACCCAAAATTACGTTTTTCAATTAACAGACACAACTAATATTTATTAAAAAATCATACGGATATGTCTATTTAAGTCTTTTTTATCTTATTCTTATGAAATTAAAAACAAATATACGTATAAAACAAAGAAACAGTATCACATAGGATAACAACCCTACCGACACTGTCTCCATGTTATTTTATTCTACAGGCGTAAGTTCAGGAATACGTAGAACTGTACCAATTGGCACATTGTTCGGATCCTGTATCACATGCTTATTATGCATAACTATATACGGCCATAGTTTCCTGTTCTTATAATAGCGATACGCAACTTTTGACAATGTACTTCCCTTCACAATGGTAAACGTCTCAATTGTTCCACTTATTTTATATGGGACCTCATCACTAAGATACTCTATTTCTTTTCTATCTTCTGTTGCGGCATTTATGATTGAGTCAATAGTCTTTTTATGCACTGCTGTTGTATCTTGTTTTACCGCTACCAACGAATCATCATCTCCCAAATATGCAGAATCAACCAAAACAGAATCAATATATCCTGATACGGCAATGTCACCCATGAGTTTACTTCCACTTTTAACATTGTCAGAAAAAACTCCCCACATAATACCACAACCTATAACTATACCGACAAAAAGTATCGCTACAGGAATATACCATGGCGCAAACTTTCTTTTAGTTTGCACCTCAGACACCTTACATACATCATTCTTTTCGGTATCATTCTTAAAATCATCTTCACTTACAACACATTCTGATGACTCACAACCTTTATCGACGTCAGGTACATGTTTTTTATCCACAATGTCACTTTCATTTTTTTCATCATTTGCAGTAACTGTATCTTTTCTCTGTACATGCGCCAGTTCTTCCTCAACATCACCGAAATGTATCCCTTCTTTTAGCTCTACAGGCTGAAAATGTGCAAAAGGCTTATTCACAGCATCCCTTACAGACGTTTCAGGCACAAAAACTACCCTTCCATCATTCAAATCCGTATCTATGAGTTTAAAAGTTCCAAAGCCTTTTATCCTTACATATTTGTCTCTCTTCAGCCCGTCTTCTATCAGAGCAAAAAAGCTACAGACAAATGCCTCCGCATCTGCCTGTCCAATATTCTGTTTTATTGCAAGTTCAGCAATAAGTTCTTGTATAGTCAATTTTTCATTCATCAGTTACTTTTCTTCAGAGAGGTTATTTTTTCCTTTCAGCTGAAATGAGGACCTGAACCCTATAATCAATCTCGGAGGAAACAAAGTACGCTTTCCTGTTGAAGGATTCACTATAATCTTCTCCAGTTTTTTTCTGACTTCAAATACACCAAGTCCTCGCAATGTCACGGTTTTACCATCCTGCAATCCTTCGGTAATTATATCCGTCACATAAGAGATCATACGTTTAGTTTCCTTCTCCTCACGTCCGGTCCTATCAGACAATAAACTCACAAATTCATCACTATTCATTCTGAAACCCTCCCATAAAGATCGAAATCATCAGCATCCTCTATCAATACATTATAGAAAGTTCCCTCCTTCAATTTTTTACCATCATATTTGATAAGCACTTCAGGATCCACCTCAGGAGAGTCAAACTCAGTACGGCCTACATAATAATCACCTTCTTTTCTGTCAATAATGACTTTAAATGTCTGCCCTATCTTCATACGACTCAGTTCCCCTGATATTTCCTGCTGCAAAGCCATAATTTCATCCAACCTTTTCTGCTTAGTCTCCTGTGGAATATCATCTTCATAATTCTCGGCAGAGAAAGTACCCTCCTCTTCAGAATAGGCAAAAGCACCCATACGGTCAAATTTTGCTACTTTCACAAATTCTTTGAGTTGTTCGAAATCCTCCTCTGTTTCTCCCGGATGCCCAACCATCAAAGTTGTTCGCAAATGTATTCCGGGCACTTCTTTACGGAACTCTTCAATCAGTCTGTAAGTTTCTTCTTTTGTGACATGCCTTCTCATCTTTGACAACATATTATCACTGATATGCTGTAAAGCAATATCCATATATTTACATACGTTGTCGTTTTCCCTCATAACTTTAAACAAATCCTTTGGGAATTTTGCAGGATAAGCGTAGTGCAAACGTATCCATTCCACACCAGGGATCTTAGCCATTCTGTCAATCAGTTCAGGCAACATCTGTTTTTTGTACAAGTCAACTCCATAATAAGTAAGTTCTTGAGCTATAACCTGAAACTCCTTTACTCCTTCAGACACAAGCAATCTTACCTCGTCCAAGATTTCATCCATAGGCCTTGACACATGATGTCCTGTAATTATTGGTATTGCACAATACGAACACTTCCTGTCACAACCTTCAGAAATCTTCAAATAAGCATAATGCTTGGGAGTTGTAAGATGTCTCTCTATGGCAAACTCAGAATGATAAGCCTTACCCAAGTCTTCAAGCAATTCATTCCAGTTGAATTTACCATAAAATTTGTCAACCTGCGGAATCTCCACCTTCAGTTCATTCAAATAACGCTCCGAAAGACATCCCATTACATAAAGTTTTTTGAGTTTTCCCTCTTCCTTAGCCTGACAAAACTCCAGTATCATATTTATAGACTCTTCCTTTGCGTCACCGATAAATCCGCAAGTATTAATCACCGCTATCTCCCCATGTGGTTTCTCCGCATCATGCGTCACCTTGTAACCGTTAGCTTCAAGCTGACGCATCAGCTTTTCAGAATCCACCAGATTCTTGGAACATCCAAGAGTTATTATATCTATAGTATTCTTTTTCATTTATTTTCTTCAGCACCAAACAACGAATCAACAAACTCACGACGACGGAATATCTGTAAGTCTTCCATACCCTCGCCCAATCCAATATATTTTACTGGAATCTTAAATTGGTCAGATATACCTATAACTACACCTCCCTTAGCCGTACCGTCAAGTTTGGTAATAGCCATGGCATTAACTTCAGTAGCAAGAGTAAACTGCTTGGCCTGTTCAAAAGCATTCTGTCCTGTAGAGCCATCAAGTACAAGCAATACCTCATGTGGCGCATCCGGCACTACCTTTTTCATAACATTCTTTATTTTAGTCAGCTCGTTCATCAATCCAACCTTATTATGAAGGCGTCCCGCCGTATCTATTATAACTACATCAGCCTTGTTCGCTACAGCAGAACTGAGAGTATCGAAAGCCACAGAAGCCGGATCAGCTCCCATTTTCTGTTTTATTACAGGCACACCGACACGTTCGCCCCATATATCAAGCTGTTCAACAGCCGCGGCACGGAAAGTATCCGCCGCACCTAAAAATACAGACTTCCCGGCTTTCTTAAACTGATAGGCCAACTTTCCGATAGTAGTGGTTTTTCCTACCCCGTTAACCCCTACCACCATTATCACGTATGGTTTCTTTTCTGCAGGCAAAGTAAAATCTTCTGCATCTATCGAGTTATTCTCAGTTAGCAGAGCCGCAATTTCCTCCCTTAGAATATTATTCAGTTCCTGAGTATTCACATACTTATCCTTAGCTACCCTCGCCTCTATGCGTCTAATAATATTCAAAGTAGTTTCCACACCAACATCCGAAGTCACCAGTACCTCTTCAAGATTATCCAGCACTTCTTCATCTACCTTTGACTTACCGGCCACTGCACGCGCTATTTTTCCGAAAACACTTTCTTTTGTTTTAGACAATCCCTTGTCCAGAGTTTCCTTTTTTTCTTTGGAGAAAAAGCTAAAAATTCCCATACTTTTACAATTATCTATTTATGTTACAAAGATATAACTAATTTCTTAGATACAAAAAAAGTTCCCGCCGTTATTATTGGCGGAAACTTTCAAAATATCATTTAATAGCTGTAATGCTACAATTATTTTTTAAAGAATTCCTGAACTTTTTCGTTTGGAACCATCTGTTCGTCAAAGATGTAAGCACCAGTCTTAGGTGACTTAACCATTTTGAT
>CALUIE010000039.1 GCA_944320605.1 uncultured Phocaeicola sp.
GGATTCGAACCACCGAAGGCGTAAGCCAGCAGATTTACAGTCTGCCCCATTTGGCCACTCTGGTATTTGCCCTTTTTAGAGCCTCTTGTCGGATTCGAACCAACGACCCCGAGATTACAAATCACGTGCTCTGGCCAACTGAGCTAAAGAGGCTTATCTAAAAAGTTTTGCAACCGCAAAGCGGTAGTTTGCGGCTGCAAAGTTAGATATAATTTTTAAATCACAAAATAAATATCCTTATTTTTTTTATTTAATTTGCTGTTTTTCTTTTGTTTTCTGCAATTGTTTTGACAAGGCATCCATACATGTATCTATAGCCTCTTCAAACGTATCACATACTTTTTCTGCATAAAACTCAGAATTAAGTGCCAATATTCTTACACCCGCTTCTTTATTCATTGCGGTTTCCGGTTTTACTACTTTAAGAGACACCTCAACTTTCTTTATATCGTCGCAAAACTTCTCGAGCTTCTCTGCTTTTTTCTGAATAAAAGCCTCTAATTTTTCTGATGCATCGAAATGAATTGATTGAATTCTTACTTCCATAAAAACCTCCTTTTTCTTTACGCTCTAGGATGAGCTTGTTTATATACTCTTTTCAACTCCTCAAAGGTAGTATGCGTATAAATTTCTGTAGTGGTCACACTCTCATGTCCTAAAAGTTCCTTTACAGCTTCCAATTCTGCGTCATTATTCAGCATTGCCGTCGCAAAAGAATGTCTTAGTACATGCGGACTTTTTTTCTTCAACGTTACCACCTTCGACAGATTACGTTTTACCATCTTATAAACCATCATCTGATACAGCGATTTCCCGTTTTCACGAACAAAGAAAGCTTCACAAGGAGCATCCACTGTTTCATCCCGAAACTTCAAATATACCAACATTGCATTTTTCAACTCCTCGCCAAAAGGAATATACCTTTGTTTATTTCTTTTCCCTGTCACTTTCAAGATTTTCTTATGTATATCCACATCCGAATCATTCATAGAAATTAACTCAGACAATCGGATACCGGTCTCATAAAAAACCGCAAGTACGAGACGCTCACGCGCACCCTGAAAAGAATTCTCAAAAGAGACATCATCAAGCAATCTATCCATATCCGCCTGTTTAACAAAAACAGGTAACGGCTTTTTACGCTTTGGGCCTTTCACCAGTAACATCGGATCCTTTGTTATAATATTCTTCTTAAGCAAATATTTATAAAAAGTCCTCAAGGCACTAATCTTTCGATTTACAGAGGATTGAGCCATCCCCTTATCCATCAGATTAACAACCCAATTGCGCACTATATCAGAATCAGCATTTTCAAGTTTCACTCCATCTTCAAGAGTTTCCAAATAACATTCAAACTCACAAAGATCTGTTTCATACGAAACAACCGTTTTTTCGGAATAATTCCTTTCAAGTCGAATATACCTAAGAAAATCCTCTTTAACCATAGAAGAAACATTGAAAACTTATTTCAGCAACGAATATATGAAAAAGAATTCAATAATTCAAAAAATCCTGCGAAATTATTATTCTTCTACTTGATGTAATTTCTGAACGTAAATAGCACGCTCCATTTTCAATCTTTTCAGTACAGACGGTTTATCAAACTGCTGTCTGCTTCTAAGTTCTTTTACAACACCTGTTTTTTCAAATTTTCTCTTGAATTTTTTCAGCGCTTTTTCAATGTTTTCGCCTTCTTTTACTGGAACTACGATCATGTTTTAAAAAATTAATTATGTTGTTGTTAAATTATTTTTCTGCAGTCAAAATTGCGGTGCAAAATTACACATACTTTCTTAATATACAAAACTTTCCAAGTATTTTTTATATAAAACACATAATATACATTATCTTTGCTGATATTAAACTTAATTATTTTTTAATGTCAAGATAATACCAACAAGCATGAATAAGAATATCAATAACAGGGTTTCATTATTAAGAAGATTTATGCGCGATAACGGACTATCAGCATATATCACCTACAGTACTGATCCTCATGCAGGAGAATATGTCCCATCACACTGGGAATCGCGTAAATGGCTTACTGGCTTCACAGGATCGGCCGGAACAGCAGTTATCACAACAAGTGATGGAGGTTTATGGACTGACTCAAGATATTTCATCCAGGCAGAAGAACAACTCAACGGAACAGGAATTAAACTTTTCAAAGAAAAAATGCCTGAAACTCCTTCAATACCACAATGGCTCGGCAATGTCCTTAAGAAAGGAGACATAGTAGGATTTGACGGATACACTACTTCATTAGAAAATGTTACAGAGTTAAAGAAAAAATTATCAGTAAACGGAATTGAATTAAAAGAAGTTACAGATCCATACATTAATATATGGAAGGAACGTCCTGGATTACCGAGCGGAAAACCTTTTATATTAGATACAAAATATTGCGGAATAGACACGCAACAAAAAATTTCATGTATCCGCGAATATCTGAAATCAAACAAATACGACTCAATAATCATATCATCATTAGACGAAATTGCATGGACACTGAACATGCGTGGAACAGATATACATTGTAATCCTTTGTTTGTATCATATTTGATTGTATCACAGGAAGAAACAATATTATATATCAATAGTGACAAGCTGACGTACGAGACCATTAATTACCTAAAAAATAACAAAATAGCACAAAAGGATTACTATGACATAAAGGAAGACCTTCTTTCAGTATCAAACAAAAGTATATGTATGTCGCCCAATATAAATTTTGCCATATATAATGCGGCAATAAAAAACAATCTGGTAAATATTAATCCATCTATCGTAAACAGTCTTAAAGCTATAAAAAACGATATCGAGATAAATGGATTCAGAAAAGCTATGATAAAAGATGGAGTGGCAATGGTAAAATTCTTAATATGGCTTGAGAATAATATAGAAACTGAAACTTTGACTGAAATAGGAATAAGTGACAAGTTACACGAGTTACGCTCGTCTATGGAAAATTTTCAAGGAATAAGCTTTGAAACAATTGCGGGATATAACGATCATGGAGCAATAGTTCATTATGAGGCGACTGAAGAGACCAATGCTACACTCAAGCCGAAAGGCATACTGTTATTGGATAGCGGAGCACAATATCTTGAGGGTACTACAGACCTGACACGTACTATCCCATTTGGTCATATATCAGAAGAACAAAAAAAGGACTACACTTTAGTCCTCAAAGGATTTATACAATTAGCTATGGCTGAATTTCCCAAAGGAACGTGTGGAACACAACTCGACGTATTGGCCAGAATGCCAATGTGGCGTGAAGGTATCAATTATGGACATGGCACAGGACATGGAGTAGGACACTTCCTGAACGTACACGAAGGACCACATCAGATACGCATGAACCATGTACCGGCATTATTGCTACCAGGCATGACTATAACAAACGAGCCGGGAATTTACCGTGCAGGAAAATATGGGATACGAACAGAAAACACCATGCTTGTCATCGAGTCACGTTCAACCGAATTCGGGGAATTCTATAAATTTGAGCAACTGACATTATGCCCGATAAACATGGAAGCCATAATATTTGAAATGATGTCAAACGAAGAAATTAATTGGCTAAGAAGTTACCACAAAATGGTATTTGAAAGGCTTTCTCCGTTACTTACAGAAGATGAAAAAAGTTGGTTAAAGATTAAAACAACTTTTTAAATTATAATAAATGAAATCATAGGTAAGCTACACAAAAAAAAATGACCTGTCGTTTTGATTGGAATGACAAAGCGTTTCAATCTGAATGACAGGTCATTTTTTTTAAACGTATCAAGACTTATTTTGCCCAAAATAATTTTGTATAATACGTATCTTCAGATTGTACATCCTTATAATATGGATTATAATCCATTTCAGTAGTAGGATATTTCCATCTTGTAGGAACATTCGGTATTGTTCCTGCAACCTCAGGGAAAACCAGCCCGGACGGATAGCCCGTGCGTCGCAGGTCACTCCATGCTTCTCTGCTGGCAGTAATTGCGAAATGCAGCCACTTCTGTGTTATTATGGCATCCTGCTTATTTTCATATTTGGTGTCAACCCATTTTGACTCTGCAAATAAATTAATCTCATCATCCGTAGGAGAATCATATTTTCTGGAATTTTCACCCGTACTATTCAAATCATAATAATAATACAGTTTTATTGACTGGCTCACCGCTTTAATAAACTCTTCCTTGGCCTTATTTTCATCAGCTTGGACACCATATCCCATAAGATAGGCCTCTGCCTTAAGGAAATGTATTTCAGGAGAAGACATAATCAACATATCAAATTTATCATTCTCCCAGAAAAATCCTTTCTGTGTAATTTGCGAGAATCCGGTATTGCCAAACGCATCAACAGCCTGAGAATTATAGTATTCCGTAGCTTCATCAGAAACCGTTAAGTCTGTGCCAAGATATCTGTTTTCATCTTTATTCCCTGAATACTTATTTGTTATACTTACAGGATTATAATACAGAAGAATCCTCGGGTCATCCGTTCCCTTTACATAAATTCCAGTATTAGGATTACCTGTATCATCCATATCGTAATTACCGTTACTCAACATACGGTCTATTACTGCACCTGATGCCTGTCTGTTTGTAACCCAGTCTCCCAAGCCTTGACCTGCAGTAAAGTTTAGTTGACCGGACTTCTGATTGACTATATAAACATTATTCTCCTGTTCATCTATCAAAGGATATGTATCAGGATTTTCCAAAATTTCTTTTACTGCTGCCCTACCGGTTTCGGCGAGTTCTCCCTGCGATGACACCCTTAATGCTAAGCGAAATCTTAAACTGTTTGCATACCTTTCCCATTTATCAACGTCACCATTATTGATAAAGTCCTGTGACGTAAAATTCCTTGGAATTGTTACAGTACGGAATTTAGGCGCAATATTCTTCAAATCGTCCAATATTGTTTTGTATATATCTTCTGCCTTGTCGTATGGTGCATACGATTTTTCCACATCATTTGTCAACGGCAAAGTACAAGCCTTACTGAACGGCATATCTCCGAAAATATCTACAGTAGCAGAAAAATAATCATACAACTGTACCTTGGCAGCAAGCATGAATGCTTCATCCTGTATTTTCTGGCTTTCATTTTCCGAGTTATAAAGTTCCTCCATCTTTCTATACTGTGTGAGAGCAGAATACAAATTATCCCACTGACTGTCAATATACGGAATATATCCCGGTGTGTACATGCTACTGGAGTATGTATATCCGAATGTCTGGGCATATTTGCCTACAAACTGCGAGTCAAAGCCAAAATACCTGTTATAAGTATGAGTATCGTAATCCTTGGCTTTCTGGAACACACCAACCATAAGGTTACTGATACTTACGGTAGTAACTTTGGACGGGTCCTGATACTTACTGTCAAAATCTTCCTCCGTACATCCTGCTGAAACAATAATAAACATCAGCAGTACGATATATAATATTTTCTTCATATCTGTAAATCTGTTATATTAAAAACTTGCTCTGATTGCAAAACCAAAACTACGTGTGGCTGCTGTAGAGTTTCCAACAACAGCTTGGCTTGACCATGATGTGCCTACAGATGATTCAGCATCATAATTCTTCAACGCTTTATAGAAATAGAAAAGGTTTCTACCAAATACCGATACGGTCAGATTGGTCATTCCTATTTTTTGAATGGCTTTCGATGGTATTCTATAACTAAGGTTTAATTCACGCAATTTTACGTAAGTATTATCAAATACTGAATTAGCATACGTAAGTTGTTCTGAATTTGTTCCCCAGTTGTATGTCATATTATAGTAATATCCTGCCGGAATAATCCTGTTATTAGGTTCTCCTGTTGATGCTACAACACCGGGAAGAATTAATCCGTCGTGATATATATACTCACCATTTGGTCCTGCCGTTGTTGTCGGATCAACCTGTACAGGCACTCCTCCACTGTTATTATTGTCAGGATAATAGTAAGAAAGTCCTCCATGTTCCGTATCACGATATTTTAATGACTCCGGTGTCAAACCTAATGCTGTTGCATATTGGTTCATTTCATTTATAACGTCTCCACCAATTCTGAAGTCAATACTGAAATCAAGAGAGAAGTTCTTGTATGAGAATGAGTTGTATAATCCTCCTACCCCATCCGGATTTATATTACCCACTTTCTGCAGTTCAGTTTGGTTCAGATATAATCCGTTATCCGATACAAGGAACTCACCATTTTCATTTACCTGTGGCACCTGAGTATAGATATCACCCATAGGTTGTCCTGCTACAGCCTGTATCTTCGCGCCACTTCCTCCTAAATTTGATATTTCAAGATAAGGGACTCCATCGGCAAGTTTAATCACCTTATTTCTATATACCCCGTATGTAGCTGTTAGATCCCATCTGAAATCTTTAGTAAGTACAGGTGTAGCTGACAATGCAATGTCCCATCCGTTATTCGCTACCTCTCCTACATTCATAAGTACATATTTTGCTCCTGAACTTGACGGTTGCGGAGTAGATAAAATCTGGTCCTTGACAATATTATTATAGTATGATACATCTATTCCAAGACGGTTGTTGAAAAACTTGCTTTCAAATCCTATTTCATATTCGTATTTCTTTTCAGGTCTGATATTCTCATTACCTATGGATGTAGGTATAGTATTCCATGTAAATCCGTTATCCGAACCTTGTTCATAAACAATGTTTGCCGCGTATGCCTCAGGTGAATTTCCAACGATACCGTATGATGCCCTTAATTTACCATAGTTCCACCAATGTGGCATTTTGAAAGCCTCGGAAAACAGGAAGCTCATATTAGCTGACGGATAGAAGAAACTCTGGTCCTTTAATGTTGACGAACGTTCCTGTCTGGCTGTCAGTTCCAGATAAAGATAATCATCCCATCCAAGCCCTAAAGTACCCATATATCCTGTTTTCAACAATTCCATTCGCTGTTGACTGCTGGTTGCCTGATATCGACTGGCATTAAGATCGAACCAGTTTTCAGTGGCCAAACCACCATTTGTAGCCACGCTTATATTGTTCATAGTCTCATATTTTCCTGTCCATCCGGCTGTAGCTGCAATATTGAAACGTTTTATATCGTAGTTGAAGTTAAGCATCACATCGCCATACACGATGTCATATCTTCTGTTTATATTCTGAAAACTTCCGCTCGGATCATACAATGAATTAGGACGTTCCGTGCTTTTTTCCAATGTCTGTTTCACATCGGTTATGTCAGTTGCAATCTGTGCTCTAAGGTTCAACCAGTTAGTAATTTGGAAAGTAGGTCTTACCATTCCCAGAATTCTGTTCTCAGTTTCTTTACTATTCTGATAATACATATTCCACAGCATATCCCTTACTCCTGTAAAATAGCCCGGGTTATACGCCCAAGCCTCATCCGGAGTGAGAGTCGCGTCTCCACCTTCTCCAACAAAAGTATTTTTATATCCAAGACTAGTTACGTATGATTTTTTAAGGTATGGTATATCAAGAAATGTAGAAAAAGCATTACTGAAACTACCGTAAAGACCAAGTGAGGTTTGCGGTCTGTTCGTTATATCCTGTATAATATAGTTCAATGAGTATTCTACAGTAAGTGGCTTGCCTATCTTGTATGATCCTGTAAGCTTAAAATTATGCTTATTATAAGAACCATTTAATGCATTAGGAATCTCATCTGTAAATGTATATGAGAATCTGTTACTTGAATTTTCTGTACCTTGGGATATAGCGACAGAATAATTTTGTGTCCAACCTGTGCGGAACAACTCATTCCACGGATTTTCTGTCTGCGGAAGATACGGCCTTACTTTACCGTCCCAATAAAGGACTTCGCTTCCGTCGTATTTAGGCCCAAATGACTGGGTAGTACTTCTCAGACTTTTGTATGTTTGTCCGTTATATGTCCTTTGATAAAAACCTCCAGTCTGTTTTTCGTAATCACTATAATTGATATTATATGTTCCGGGACCATATTCTGTCTGTACTTCTGGAAGATAAGCGGGAAGATTAGCCATTACTTGGGCAGTAAAATCTACAGTCACTTTTCCTGCTTTTGCACGTTTGCTGGTTATTACCACAGCTCCATTTGCTGCCTCGGAACCGTATAGAGCCGTAGCAGACGCACCTTTCAGGATGGTTATGCTTTCTATATCTTCAGGATTTATGTCAACAAGTCCGTTTGAACGGATACGTCCGTCATTACCGAACTCCGCAAAATCCGTACTTTTACCTGTACCACCGTTTCTGATAGGAACACCGTCCATAATAATTATAGGTTGATTATTTCCTGTTATTGAAGTAAGTCCTCTTACATTTATAGAAACTGCCCCTGATGAACCTCCCTGAGTCTGGTTTATTCTCACACCAGGAGCCTTACCATACATAGCCGAGGCAAAATTGGTCGCTCCTGCCTTTATAATATCTTCAGATGATATTGTACTTACGGCATATCCCAATTTTTTAGTATCCTTCTGAATACCCATAGCTGTTACAACAACTTCTTTCAGTTCCTGAGTGTTTTCCATCAGTCTGACTCTCATTACACCTTTCTTCTTTCTTCTCGAAAGATTAATTTCCTTTGGAGTAAATCCTATATATGAAAACGATAAAACTGCATCAGATGGAGCATTTAAAGTAAATTTGCCATCTACATCAGTTATTACTCCGTAGCTCGTATCTTTAACCATCACACTGGCTCCAATAAGAGGTTCGCCTGTATTATCAAGTACATAGCCGGTTATCGACTTTGTTTCTTGAGCCGATATACATATTGGCATCATAAACGCCAACATGCATCCTATAAATACAAAAAATCTTAATCTGGTTTTCATCTGCATAACAATATTTTTCGATATTGGTATGCAAAAAACATGCGAAAATTTTCTCAATAAGAAAAAGGCTTATAATACATTGTAAATAAACGAGTTAAAATCAATTTATTTTCTTCAAAGCATTATAGCGACTGTGGAAATGTGTAGAAATAATCCACACTATTTCCCCAAATTGTCCATAACTGTTACTACATATTGAGAACCTATAGGCAATTCACCGGAATACCCATCTATTTCAACTTTTGAGCGTGAAAAAGAGACCACAGAAGATTTAGATATGACATAAGAACGATGGATACGAAGGAAATCTCTTACAGGAAGAATGTCTGTTATATTCTTCAAATTTGTGCGTGTAAGAACATGTCCGCCTGACTTACGGAATATTTTTACATAGTTTCCCATTGCTTCTATATATAAAATATCAGATAATGGTATATTAACATTATTATATTCCTGTTTGACCATCAGACATTCAGAAGACAAATTTCGTTTTGACTCTATACGTCGTAAGGCCTTTTCTACTGCAACAACAAAACGTTCGTATGAAAAAGGTTTATGTAAAAAATCTACAGCATCAAGATTGAATCCCTCAATAGCATACTGGGCATACGCTGTTGTAAAAATAAAACAACTTTTTTCAGGCAAAGTATCAGCTATTTCCAATCCATTAATACTATTCATCTGTATGTCAAGAAAAACCAGATCCGGCTCACTTCTACGTATTTCCTCAAGCCCTATTTTAGGTTCACTGAATGTTGTCAATTCAATTCCCCCTTTCCTACGACAAAACTGTTCAATTATCAATAATGCCATGGGTTCATCATCTATTGCAATACATCTTAAATTTCTAACCATGATTATATGGAAGTTGATTTTTTGATAACTATTTTTTTATATCTATTATAAGTTTCACACGGTAAATTCCGTTATCCTCTCCATTATAAAGTTCGTATTTCCCGGGATATAGCAAATCAAGACGTTTACGACAGTTTAATATTCCTATTCCATTAGCTCTTTTCTCCGGTCTCCTCATTATATCATTCTCTGTCTCAAGTAGTAACTTGTCTTCATTAATATTTATACATATATTTATTTTACAATCTGTGTCAGACGAAGTTCCATATTTAAAAGCATTTTCTACAAAAGTAATAAATATCATTGGTGGAATAAGTACTTTCGAAGAAGAGGCGCATACAGACAATGATACTTTTGTATGCTGATTCAAACGTAACTTCTGTAAATCAACATATTGACGTATATAATCCAATTCATTCTCGGCAGGAATTAATTCTGATTCATTCTGAGAATACATATACCGCAATATTCCCGAAAATTTCACAAAAGCAGATTCAGTCTTGTCCGATCCTGATAATACAAGTGCATAAAGCGTATTCAATGTATTGAAAAGGAAATGCGGATTTATTTGAGCTTTATAAAGTGACAACTCTGCCTTATTTTTCTCTGCTTCCAACTCCTGTTTGGAGATTATTTGTTTAAACAATTCAAATGTTAATTCAATAGCCAAAGAGAATCCCGTTACTATAAGGAAGAAGAACCATATAGTATGTCGTCTGATATTCATCCTTGCAGTCATTTTCTCTACATCATCGCCTATATGTTCAGTTGGTATCGGGAAATGAGTAAGAAG
Source organism: uncultured Phocaeicola sp. (assembly GCA_944320605.1). Taxonomy (GTDB): domain Bacteria; phylum Bacteroidota; class Bacteroidia; order Bacteroidales; family Bacteroidaceae; genus Phocaeicola. The sequence continues at coordinate 10,479 of CALUIE010000039.1, forward strand.
TTCGGTTATCGACGTTAGAATAAGCAACAATAAAAAGACCTTCATATACTTCTTCTGCATGAACAATTTAGGGATACACGCCAAACGATATATAAAATACAGCATATAAACGTATGCTACTAATGTGATTAGAAAAGCCGTATTGTTGACAATCCATCGGTCAACAGGCAACAACATTATAGCAAGAGGTATAATTACAAGACAAAACAAAAGATCAATATACAATGTAATACGGTTCCTTTTCATTACTTAATATTTTATATTGCAAAGATACTATATTTATGTAATGATAAGTTGCTTTTAAACTCATGTTCGTCACCACAAATATATTATTCATCACCACACCTTATATATTAAGCACTTTTATATGTAAGTTTGTATTTAACATTATAGCTAATAATTAATATAAAAAATAATAATATGAAAAATTGCTTTTATCTTATGTTGTGTTTCTTGCCATTACTGAATTCCTGTGGAAGTAAAAATCAAGAAATGCCAGGCGAAAAATACAGGACATTGACTGTTACAACAACTAATCAAACATTACATTCTGAATATCCGGCGACATTACGCGGCCGACAGTCTGTAGAAGTTCGTCCGCAAATAAGTGGAACAATCACTAAAATATGCATCAACGAAGGAGATGCCGTAAAGCGAGGACAAATATTGTTCATTATAGACCAAGTACCCTATAAGGCTGCCCTTGAGACAGCTCTTGCCAACGTAAAAAGTGCAGAAGCGAAACTTCAAACCGCAAAACTCACAGCTGATAGTAAAGAAGAACTTTACAAAGAGAATGTGGTTTCGGACTTTGACAGACAGACTGCACGCAATCAACTTCTTGAGGCAGAAGCAGCATTAGCTCAGGCAAAAGCTGAAGAAACAAACGCACGTAATAATCTATCATATACGGAAGTTAAAAGTCCTGTAGATGGGGTAGCAAGTATGATTCCATATAGAGTAGGAGCTTTGGTAAACAGTAATATTGAAGAACCACTCGTTACCGTATCAGACGATGAAGAAATTTTCGCATATTTTTCAATGGCTGAAAACCAGATGCTTGATATGATTCAGCAATATGGTTCGTTAGAAGAAGCATGTCAAAAGTTACCAAAAGTAAATCTTATAATGAGTAATGGTAAGAACTATAACACTCCCGGAAAAATTGATGCTATAAGTGGGACTGTTGATCAGGGAACTGGAGCAGTGACCTTACGTGCGGTTTTCCAGAACGATGGTCATTTATTGCGAAATGGAGGAAGCGGAACAGTTTCAGTTCCTACAGAATATAAGAACTGTATTACAATTCCACAAAGTGCGACATACGAACTTCAGAATAAAATATTCACTTGGAAAGTTGTAGATGGTAAAACAGAATCTGCACCAATCACTGTATATAAATATAATGACGGTAAAACATACATTGTTTTATCCGGACTTTCAACCGGCGATGTGATAATAGCTGAAGGAGCAGGCCTTATGCGTGAAGGAACAGCCGTTAATACAGACACAACGACAACAACTACAAAATAACAGGTAGAAATATGAAGATAAGAACATTTATTGACAGACCTATACTTGCAGGAGTAATCTCGGTACTTATATTGATTCTTGGATTTATCAGCTTATCACAGTTGCCTATTGAACAGTTTCCGGAGATTGCACCTCCTACAGTCAGCGTTTCAGCCAATTATACAGGAGCAAATGCTGAAACAGTACAAAAAAGTGTGGTAGTTCCATTGGAAGAGGCTCTGAATGGTGTTGAAAACATGATGTATATGACTTCAACATCTTCAAACAATGGTTCTGCAAGAATTACTGTTTATTTTCGTCAAGGAACTGATCCTGACATGGCAACAGTCAACGTTCAAAACCGTATTGCTACAGCTGAAGGTCTTTTACCTGCAGAAGTTACAAAGAGTGGTATAACAGTACGTAAACGTCAGACAAGTAATATAAAACAACTTGCTGTTTACAGTCCGGATGATTCATTCGACCAGGCTTTTCTTACCAATTACATGAAAATAAATATTGAGCCACGCCTCTCACGTATAGCCGGCGTAGGTGAAGTAAACGTTTTCGGGTACGACTATTCAATGCGTATATGGCTTGACCCTAATAAAATGCAGAAATATTCTCTTGTTCCTTCTGATATATCTACTGTGTTAGACGAACAAAACATTGAAGCGGCAACAGGTACACTTGGAGCAGAATCAGAAAATACATTCCAATACGTACTTAAATATAGAGGACGTTATGAAAATGAAACAGACTATGAAAACATGGTTATAAAATCTTTACCGAACGGTGAGATTTTACGTCTGAAAGATGTAGCCACAATAGAACTGGGAACACGCGCATACGACTATATAGGAGAAGTTAACGGTCACCCTGGATGTAATATAATGATAGCCCAAACATCAGGCTCAAATGCGAACGAGATAATAGAGGAAATAGACCGTACTGTTGAAGAAATCTCAAAGACATTGCCTAAAGGAATAAAAATTGTAGATTTGATGAGTACTAAAGACTTCCTTGACGCATCAATAAAAAGCGTAATAAAGACTCTGATTGAAGCAATCATTTTGGTAGTCCTTGTTGTATATGTATTCCTGCAAAGTTTACGTTCTACATTTATTCCTGCACTATCAATAATCGTATCTCTTATCGGAACATTCGCATTCCTTTCTGTTGCCGGTTTCAGTTTGAATATGCTGACATTGTTCGCTTTGGTTCTGGTAATAGGTACAGTTGTAGATGATGCCATAGTGGTAGTTGAAGCAGTTCAGGCTAAGTTTGACGAAGGATACAAGTCCTCTTATTTAGCTACCATTGACGCTATGGACGGTATAACTTCTGCTTTGGTTACTACAACATTCGTATTTATGGCTGTATTTATTCCTGTAAGTTTTATAGGTGGAACGACAGGAACATTCTATACACAATTCGGACTTACAATGGCAGCAGCAGTAGCTATTTCATTATTGAATGCATTAACACTCAGTCCGGCATTGTGTGCACTTATCATGACTCCGCACCAGACAGGAGAGAATGGAGAAAAACTTAGTTTCTCATCACGATTTCACATAGCATTCGATACAGCTTTTCACCGCCTTATTGTTAAATACAAAGTAGGAGTTGTATTCATGTTAAAGCGAAAATGGTTTGCTGGAATATTATTACTTATAGCATGTGGAGGATTGGTTTTACTAATGAAAACAACAAAAACAGGTCTTGTTCCTAATGAAGATATGGGTACAATATTTGTTGATGTCCGAACCTCTCCAGGCAACAGCGTACATGAGACGCGTAAAGTAATGGAACAAGTAGATAGTTGTTTACGTACAATTCCCCAAGTGGAATACTATTCAAATATTACAGGTAATTCTATGTTAAGCGGACAAGGAGCATGTAACGGTATGTTTACCGTACGACTAAAAGATTGGGGAGAACGTACTAAAAAAGAAGATGCAATTGATGCTGTTATACAAGAGATAAGACATCGTACTGCTTTCATTTCAAGTGCTGACATAATGCCATTTACACGCCCAATGATTCCGGGCTATGGAGTAAACAGCGGATTTGAAGTTTACGTCCAAGACCAAATGGGAGGCACAACAGAAGATCTTCTGAAATATACCAGACAATTCCTGGACGAACTAAACAAACGTCCTGAAATAGGTAGAGCAACTACATCGTTCGATACAAAGTTTCCACAATATCTTGTAGAAGTTGACGCCGCAAAATGTAAGCGTAACGGTATCTCCCCGTCCGATGTTCTTAGTACTCTTGCCGGATATATCGGTGGTAGTTATGCTTCAAACATGAACCGTTTCTCAAAACTTTATCGTGTAATGGTACAGGCACCACCTCAATTCCGACTTGACACAGAATCATTGAACAGTATTTTCGTGCGTAACGATTCAGGTGAAATGAGTCCTATTAGCCAATACCTGAAGTTAACTCGTGTATATGGCTCAGAAGTACTGACACGTTTTAATCTATTCTCGGCAATACAGGTTAACGGTGCGGCAGCATCAGGATATAGTTCCGGTCAGGCTATCAAGGCTGTTCAGGAGGTTGCCTCACAAACGTTGCCAACCGGATACGGATTTGAATTCGGCGGTATGTCACGCGAAGAATCTAATACAGGTAATACCACTACATTAGTGTTTATCATTTGTGTAGTTTTCATATATCTTATTCTTTGTGCATTGTATGAAAGTTTGTTCGTTCCTATTGCCGTTATACTCTCAGTTCCGTTCGGACTGGCAGGCAGTTTCCTATTCGCAAAGATGTTCGGTCTGGAAAACAACATATATTTGCAGACAGGTCTGATTATGCTTATCGGTCTTCTTTCCAAGACAGCGATATTGCTTACAGAATATGCTTCCGAACGCCGTCGTCATGGTATGAGTATAATGCAGGCTGCAGTATCAGCTGCCCAGGTACGTTTACGTCCCATTCTTATGACTTCGCTTACAATGATATTCGGTATGCTTCCGCTTATGTTCGCCACAGGAGTAGGCGCCAATGGAAATATATCTATAGGTGTGGGAACTGTAGGAGGTATGTTGATAGGTACTATAGCCTTATTGTTTATTGTACCTCCGTTGTTTATGATATGCCAATATTTACAGGAAAAAATAATGCCTGAACGCCAGTTACCCAAAATAGAGAAAAACTAAAAATTGAATAATTATGTATATGATAAAGAATATAATAACCGTTACTGCTGTTGTCTTAATAACGAGCGGATGCCACATATACCGCGCATACGAAAGACCTGACACTGCAGCTGTGGTTGACAGTATTTATCGCCAGCAAGTCGCGCCAGATGACACAACATCATTGGCTTCATTGTCGTGGAAAGAACTTTTTAATGACCCGCATCTGCAGGAACTTATAACGTTCGGACTTGAAAATAACACAGATTTAAGTATAGCACGACTGAAAGTTAAAGAAGCAGAAGCACTTCTTATGACTTCAAAATTGTCTTACCTTCCGTCAATAACATTGACACCAGAGGGGACAATAACCAGTATAGAGGGAAGTAATGTTTCAAAGAAATATAATTTAGCGGCATCAGCCGACTGGGAAATAGACCTGTTTGGTAAATTGTTAAATGCCAAAAGAGGAGCTCAGGCAGCCTTAGAACAAAGCGATGCTTATCAACAAGCTGTCCAAACACAACTCGTTGCTACTATAGCCAACAGCTATTACATCCTGCTTGTTCTGGATGAGCAACTAAAGATAACATTAGAAACAGCAGATACATGGAATGAGAGTCTGCGTACGATGAAGGCTTTAAAGCGCGCAGGACAGACTACAGAAATGGCTGTCGCACAAACAGAAGCCGCGAAACTTTCTGTGGACGCTTCTGTTATATCAATAAAACGACAGATTTCAGAAATAGAAAATTCACTATCGGCTCTATTAGGAAAAGCCCCACAGGCTATAGAACGTGGAACATTAAGTGAACAAGTATTTCCTGATTCATTGTCAACTGGTGTTCCATTACAATTGTTAAGCCGACGTCCTGACGTACGCCAAAGTGAGGCACAATTAGCAGTCGCATATTATGCAACCAACTCTGCACGTTCGGCATTCTATCCAAGTATAATTTTGGGAGGTTCTGTGGGATGGACAAACTCAGCCGGTGCAGTTGTCACTAATCCCGGACAATGGCTATTGACTGCAGTCGGCTCATTAGTGCAGCCAATATTCAACAAAGGTAAGAACATCGCAAATCTGAAGATTGCAAAAGCACAACAAGAAGAAGCTTTACTGATGTTCAGACAAAGTCTGCTTGATGCCGGAACAGAAGTTAATGATGCCTTAGTCCAATGGCAAACTGCAAGAGAACGAATCAAACTTGACAAACAGCAGGCTACATCATTGAAATCTGCTTTAAGAAGCTCCGAATTGCTAATGAAACACAGTTCACAAAATTACCTTGAGGTAATAACTGCAAGACAATCACTTCTACAGGCAGAACTGAATACCGTTACAGACCGTTTTGATGAAATCCAAGGTGTAATAAATCTATATCATGCTTTGGGGGGAGGATACTGATTATAAAGAGTAAGAGTCGGATTGGCTTCAATCCGACTCTTTATTTTTTATACATATTCATCTCCAAATTTCATTTCCACATCGTTCACAAATTTTCGTATGGAATTCTGATCATCTTTCTTGCATATCAAAAGAACATTATCATGTTCAGCAACCAAATATCCTTCCAAACCTTCGGCTACTACTAATTTCCCTTTTGGCATCAGAATAATATTTTCTTTGCATTCATACAACAAAGAATTGCTGTTCAATATTACATTCCTGTTGACATCTTTAGGCGACGCATCGTACAAAGACTGCCATGTGCCAACGTCTGCCCATCCGAAATCACACATCTGTACGTAAACATTATCTGCCTTTTCCATAATACTATAATCAATAGAAATATTCGGACACGCTGAAAAATCAGGAGTTTCACATTCAAGACGTGGACATACTTCTGTCATATTTTCATGGAAAGCATTCATAATTGTTGTAACATGCCAAATAAATATTCCTGAATTCCAATAAAACTCATTGTCTTCCACAAATACTTTTGCAAACTCCAATGCAGGCTTTTCTACGAATGTTTTTACTTTACAAAAATCTCCATCTCTTTCTTCTTCCTCAATCTGTATATAGCCATATCCGGTCTCCGGTCTTGTAGGTTTTATACCTACATTTATCAATCTGCCTGATGTAGCAGCATAATCCAGTCCTTTTAATATTGATGTTCTAAAGCTGTCTATATTCAATATCAACTGGTCTGATGGCATTACAACAATAGTGGCATCAGGATTTATTTTCTGTATTAAATATGAAGCATACGCCAGCGAAGGTGCGGTATTTCTTCTTTCCTCTTCAATTATAATCTGTTTTTCATCTATTTCAGGAAGTATCTCTTTAACAAAATCTTTATAATCAATGAAAGTTGTAATATAAATATTCTGTGGTGATATTAATCCTTTACATCTGTCAAATGTAATACGCAACAAGGTCTCACCTGTACCAAAGAAATCAAGAAACTGTTTTGGCAATTGTTTCCTACTGTATGGCCAGAATCTTCTACCCATTCCACCTGCCATTATTATGCAATAGTAGTTATTGTTCATGGTAATATAGTTTGTGTTATTAACAATGCTAATATACTGATTATTTTACAAAATCAGGCTTTAATAGTTTCTAAATAGTGTTAGGCATAAAAAATATTACATTTTCTTGTTCAAATGTATTGTAGATATGAAAAATGTGTTTATCTTTGCAACGCAAAATAAAAATAAGCCCAGATGGCGGAATCGGTAGACGCGCTGGTCTCAAACACCAGTGGAGTAACATCCATCCCGGTTCGACCCCGGGTCTGGGTACAGAAAGAGCTAAGTATTTGATATTTCAATACTTAGCTCTTTTATTTTTATGTTTATATTCCCAAATTGTTCCCGAACTTCCTCTTACAAATTACAAAAGAAAGTTCTAAGCTATAGATATCGGGAACCTACTGTTTTTTTGTATTTAAAGACTTGCGAAGAGCAGGCAGTCGTTTTATAATGTGCCCAACAGATATGACGGTTGTTATGATACCTATTTTATAATGCCACAGCCCAAGTGGAGAGTTGGCTCCGCTTACTCCAAGTAATACTATACCTGTAACGGACAGCATTATTTAATGAATGAATTGAACAAATTTGCTTTATCTCACATATCGTTCTACACGTGTCGAACGAATATTCCACACGTGTCAAACAATCGTTCCACAGCTGTGGAACGTTCATCCCACACGTGTGGAATGATGAAACATTAAAGGTTTATCCATATAGACAAATTCAAATCTTAATCGTAAAATACCTATCTGACGGTCATTCCGAAACATTACCAATACTTGCATTACAGTACTTTCACTTACAAGGCCTCAATATTCTTATAAAAAACTTATGCTATTATTATTTAATTACACTTATTTGGTTATTTTTGTAACTTAAATAAGATAATCTTCTAAAAACAAACTTATGAACAACATTATAAATTCTGTAAATCTGATTTATTACTCGCCAACCGGGACTTCCAGAAAAATTGCCCACGCAATAGGCGACGGATTGAAGGTGAACAATCTCAAAGAATCAGATATCACTTTTGGGAATAATCTTATCGAAAGTTCTCCAAAAGACTCTTTGACAGTAATTGTTTCACCTGTTTACGGCGGTCGTATCCCTTCAATATTCTTTGAACGTTTAGGAACACCAAATGGCAATGGTGCTATGTGTGCAGTAGTAGCAGTATATGGAAACAGACATTATGATGACGCGTTGCTTGAACTGAAAGACGAAATGACTAAACGTGGTTTCCGAACCGTAGCGGCAGCGTCGTTTATAGGCGAACATAGTTTTAGCAGGGATAACATGCCGGTTGCTGCCGGAAGGCCGGATCATTATGATTTGTGTATGGCAGAGCACTTCGGCAAGGAAGTAATGGATAAAATAAACACTGTCCCTGACTTTGGGGATTTGTGGGTTCCGGGAAATCACCCGTATAAGGAAATAAAGCCCAAACAACCGGTCGCACCGGTAAGTACAGACAGTTGTTGCTCTTGCGGATTGTGCGTTTCTTCCTGTCCTACTCACGCTATTTCTTTAGACCAGTCAGGCAATATACATACAGATATTGACAAATGTACTCTATGCTGTGCATGTGTCAAGGTATGCCCTCAAGGAGCGAGAGTTTTTGATACGCCATTTACCAAGTTCCTATTCGATAATTTCAGTGAAAGAAAAAATCCTGAATTCTATTTCTGAATCATAAAAAAACACCTTATCGTTCTAAAAAAATAAAAGTAAAACGATAAGGTGTTTTTTCAATTATCCAATATTATAAAGACAGATATCATCAATACTCAAATGTAATTCCTATAGTAGGCAATATCGTACCGCTTTCCATCTTGATACTTTTCATTATATAGTGTCCGGGACGTTTAGGGTCTTCTACCCCAGTACTCATAAGAGCATCAGGCTGACGCAGTTTGCTGGCGGTAATATTCTGTATATCGACATAAAAGCCCAACATACATTTTTTAAGGTAAAACGTCTTGTCAACCCTTACGTCCACCTGACCAAATGCCGGAAGACGTTCCATATTATAACGGCTATAATCATAATATGCACGTCCCTGCACATTCCATGCATCTATCAAAGAAGATTTTTCCTCATCGTATGGAGTATAAGGAGAACCTCCAATGGCACACACACGCATACCTACACTCCAATTCTTTGGTAAATTATACGTACCGCTCATATTGAAAATAAACCTGTTATCCCATGCAGACGCCACATATTTATCATCCACTCCAGACTTAAACTCACTTCTAAAGAAAGTTAGTGATGAAGAAAGATTCAGTTTCTTCGCCAACAACCATTTGAACATGATTTCCACACCATACGAACGGCCTTCTGCATCTGATACAAGCAGTTCGTTACCTATAACGCCATAATCATTTCCCTTGCATGATAGAGGGATATTGTCAGTCACCGACAAAGGCATATTATTATATTTCTTATAGAAACCTTCCGCTGAAACCTCCATTGTTTCAGTAGGGTTCCATGTCAGACCAACACTCTCTTGAGTTACTGAAGTATAATCCAGTCCCTTATTGACATAGATACCGGTATTATCTTTATATCCCAAAGCGGTATATGCAGGAAGTTGATAGTAAAGTCCCATATGTCCGCTGAGATAAAGTCCGTCTATAAGCCTGTAGGAAACAGAAAGACGGGGCGAGAGCTGCCTCCACAATTCTTTCATTTTGTCGCTGTAGTTATTCCCGTCGGTTCTTACACCGAGAGAAGCCGTAAATTTCTCATCGAACGATTTATAGTCGGCAGAAGCATATATCCCCCAGCGCAGCATATTGAGTGAAGTGTTATAATTGAACTCGTATAACTTATCGGAGAATGTCTTCTGATAGGTATCGTTGGTATAATGAGTGTAATTCAATTCAAAACCGGCATTGACCTTCCATGAAGCCCACTCGGATGTATTTTCTACACGCAGTTTGGTTTCCTGCTCTACGGAGCCCAAATCAAGATTCAGATTGTCAGGATTGCTGTCATCATTGTTCTGGTATTTGAAGTTCCTGTTATGCAAATAACTGTGGCTAAATGTAACAGACTGCACATGATTACCCACATAATGACGGTACACACTACCCAAAGTGAATGTTTCCTGCTCTATCGTAGGCAGATAGCTGAGAAGATATTCAGCATAATCGCCATCAATATCCATATTCAGTTTCATGCGGTCCAGTCCACCAAGACCAAGCACAGTGAGCTCATTTTTGTCATCAAATCTTGTCTTTATCTTGAAAGAAGCATCAGTATAAGCCGGCAGGAACGGCAATCCGAGTACCTTGAACAACATCTGCAGATATGACTGACGCACAGACACAAGATAAGAAGTCTTGTCTCCCAAATGCCCGTTTGAGCTGAGCGATACCTCTGAAGCTCCCAAAGTGGCTTTCAATGAATTACGTTCCATACTTCCGTCACGGAGACTGAAATCAAGCACAGAACTCAAAGCATTGCCACGATGAGCCGGGAAGGCACCGCTATAAAACTTCACATTACGTATCAGGTCCGCGTCAATAAGTCCGACCGGACCGCCTGATGCACCTTGCGTACTAAAATGATTAATGTTAGGAATCTCTACTCCATCCAAATAAAATCTGTTTTCGGAAGGACCTCCACCACGTACTATAAGATCATTTCTGTATCCTACGGGAGAAAAAGCCACACCAGGATAATTCTGAACTACGCGTGATATATCACGGTTTGCCCCTGGAGCTTTTTCTATTTCCTGAAGACCTATAACCCTAAGGCTGACAGGACTCTCGGCAACTCTTCGAAAAGGAGACGCCGTTACAGTAACCTCTGAAATGGAAGTACTTTCTTCTTCCATTTCAATATTTATATGTGGAGTAATATGATTAACTCTGTACTCTTCGGTAAATACAGTTTTATATCCAATGGTGGAAGCTCTTAATTGATATATCCCCGGAGGAACAGCATTTATAGTGAAATTTCCATTAACATCGGTAGATGCACCAATATTAAGACCAACCACCTGAACATTCACAAATTCCAACGGCTCACGTGTGGTCTTGCTAATAACAGTTCCTTTTATCTGATAATTTTGAGCAATGACACTCATTACAACAAACAGAAGGAAGAACCAACTAAAAAATCTTTTATTCATAAAAACAGGTTTTTCACATTAACAGACTGCAAATTTAATTATAAGAAATAAAAAAAGCCATCAATAGAGATGGCTTTAAATTATATAATTTAGGAAAATTATTTCTGCCCTTCAGTCCACGCCTTGTTTATCGCATTTGCAATAGATACGAATTCTTCCGGTGTAAGCGACAATTTAGGATTTGAGAAAAGCATGTCAGACTCTTTCTGAATTGGAATAAGATGTATATGCGCATGAGGCACTTCAAGCCCGATAACAGCTTCTCCCACTTTCTTGCAAGGAAATGCTTTCTGTATCGCTAAAGCAACCTTCTTTGCAAATACATGCATTTCGGCCAACTCACTGTCTTCAAGATCGAATATATAATCCACTTCCCTTTTTGGAACAACTAATGTATGACCTTTAACCAATGGATTAATGTCAAGGAAAGCGTAAAAATTGTCATCCTCGGCTACTTTGTAACTGGGGATTTCTCCTGCGATAATTTTACTGAATATAGTTGCCATATCTTATTGAATATTAAATAAGGCAAGCCTGTACAAAACAGACCTGCCTTAACCATTAAAACGATATACTTAAAATTTCAAGACTGATTTTACCCTGAGGTATAGTTATCTCCGCAACATCACCTACCTTCTTGCCCAACAGACCTTGTGCGATAGGTGTAGTTACTGAAATCTTTCCTTCCTTAAGGTTAGCTTCACTTTCTGAGACAATTGTATAAGCCATCTTCATGTTGTTTTTTACATTCTTAAGTTCAACACGAGTCAGGATTTGTACTGTATCAGCTTTCATTTTGGATGTATCAATGATTTTAGCGTCACCGATGGTAGCCTTAAGCTGGTTGATTTTCATTTCCAACAATCCCTGTGCCTCTTTTGCAGCATCATATTCCGCATTTTCAGACAAGTCACCTTTATCACGTGCCTCAGCGATAGCAGCAACAATTCTCGGACGCTCAACTGCCTCTAAATGTTTTAATTCGGCTAAAAGTTTCTGATAGCCTTCTTCTGACATATAAGCCATAATAATTTTCCTCCTAAATTATTTCGTTATTAATAAATATCTGATTTTACATAAAACAAAAAAGAATTCCGACATGTTCAACGATGCCGGAACCCTTTGTAATATTATTCTGCGTGCAAAGATAAGTTTTTTTCTTATAAGTCAAGCAAATAAGCCTCTTATTTTTACATGCTGTTAAACATGTTACAGCAATTTCTTAATTTCCGCTTCAATATCGGATTTCTCGTCCAATCGCAATACCAGTTCATTATTTCGGTTTACAAGGAAAGACGTTGGCAATGCTTTCACACCATATAAATTGGCGTATGTAGAATAAGAGCCTTGCGGATCTCTTACGCACACCCATGGAAGATTATCACATGCAGTCTTCCAGAAATGCTCGTCTATATCAAAAGATATTTGGTATATCTCCAAACCTTGTGAAGAATATTTGTTATATAATTCTCTAAGTGCCAAAGTTCTGCTTCCTGAATTTTGTGTTGCGTATGCAGTAAAGTCAATAAGAATAACTTTTCCTTTATAATCTGTCAGATGTTTTGTCTCACCATTTATATCTTTCAATGGGATATCAATTATAGACGTTTCATTTATCACTTCAGCTGGAATTTCCAACGGCTTGGTTTGAGGAGTCCTTGTGTTCTTCATGCCTTTAATGACCATATTATAAAGATTCCTTGAGCGATCGGCATGAGGATATCTATGATTCAGACTTGTAGCCACAGCAGCAAAACATTTCACATCCTCTCTATTTGAAAGCGGGTTGAAAATCATAAATCCATTCAACTGCTGGAAAAGAGCGAAATATGAGGACGCTTTATCCGGCTCTTTATATATAAAATTACGCTTTACATTGTCCTTATATCCTTCAACCATACGCTGCAAGCTGTCTTGAGCAAGTCCTGCAGGCATTCCGGAAGCATAAAGATTATTCACTTTACTTTGAAGCTCAGCTTGAAGCAATGAAAGTTCCTTTATCTTTACATTACTTTCCGAACCTGTTACAGAATATCCGGAAGAGAATGTGTTATAATCGGAACTGATATTAACAGTTTCCGTGGAATCAACTACAAAGTTTATCACCTTGTCTTCAATCCTTAAACGATAAAAATCAGGAGCCTCAGGTCTTGAATCTGAAAAATGGAATTTACCGTCCTTACCAAGTTTTACCGAATCCAATGCCATAACACCATTCATTGAAGAATGTTCCATATACAGCATCTTATCTTCAGCACCCGAGATTTCACCCTCAACATTAAAAACCGGTCCACGATTACATGCCGCAAGTCCAGCAGAAATAATGATAGCGGCAATATAGCTTTTCTTGCTCATATTGTTATTAAAAAAATGTTTAATCATTAATTTTAGCGATGCAAAGTTACTGTTTTAAACGATTTCACAAAGTTTTTTTATTTCTTCTTAATAATAAGCGACAAAAAATTAGCATTTTATGAAAGTTTCACCTCATTTCCACATATCTACTGCAATAAAATGTATATCTTTGCACAGATTTTTTGACGAAAAACTATATTAAAACAATTTTTATGATCAATCCTATTGTTAAGACGATCGAGCTCGGCGATGGCAGAACCATCACACTCGAAACGGGAAAGCTGGCAAAACAGGCAGATGGTGCTGTTATGCTTCGCATGGGTAACACCATGTTGTTAGCTACTGTTTGTGCAGCAAAAGATGCAGTTCCCGGAACAGATTTTATGCCTTTACAGGTAGAGTACAAAGAAAAATATTCAGCATTCGGACGTTTCCCTGGCGGTTTCACTAAACGCGAAGGCAAGGCTTCTGACTATGAAATTTTAACTTGCCGTCTTGTTGACCGCGCATTACGTCCTCTTTTCCCTGATAATTATCACGCAGAGGTATATGTAAACATCACTCTTTTCTCTGCTGACGGTGTTGACATGCCGGACGCACTCGCAGGACTTGCTGCTTCTGCTGCGCTTGCAGTGTCAGACATTCCTTTCGGTGGCCCTATTTCAGAAGTTCGTGTAGCACGTATTGACGGTCAGTTCGTTATCAATCCTACATTCGAGGCTCTCAAAAAAGCAGATATGGATTTGATGGTAGCAGCTACATACGAAAATATCATGATGGTTGAAGGCGAAATGGAAGAAGTATCGGAACAAGATCTTCTTGAAGCCATGAAATTCGCTCACGAAGCTATCAAGGTTCACTGCAAGGCTCAAATGGAACTTATGGAAGAAGTAGGTTCTACAGTTAAACGTGAATATTGCCACGAAGAAAACGACGAAGACCTTCGCAAAGCCGTACACGATGCTTGCTACGAAAAAGCATACGCAATCGCAGCTTCAGGCAACAGAAACAAACATGAACGCGGAGACGCTTTTGACGCTGTATGCGAAGAATTCAAAGCACAGTTCACAGAAGAAGAACTTGAAGAAAAAGGTGCAATGATAGACCGTTACTATCACGA
>CALUIE010000040.1 GCA_944320605.1 uncultured Phocaeicola sp.
CAAGCCTTGCGGGCAACGGCACCCTTATCCTTGTTGACGCACTGAACGTAAACACGGCGGTTGTTCTTACCTTTAGGGCGGATTTCGATGATTGAACGAGGACAAGCTTTAGCACAGGCACCGCAGGCAGTACACTTACTTTCGTCCACTTCAGGAAGACCTGTCTCAGGGTTCATCTTGATGGCACCGAATGTACAAGCCGACACACAGTCACCACAACCAAGACATCCGAATGTACATCCTGACTCTCCACCGTAAGTAGAGTTAGCCACTACACATGAGCGTACACCATCGTACTTAGTAAGTTTAGGACGGTTGGCACATGTACCGTTACATCTCACTACAGCTACCTTAGGTTCTGAAGCGGCAGCTTCAAGACCAAGAATGGCAGCTACTTTCTCCATTGTAGGCTGTCCGCCTACAGGACACAGTTTACCTTCAAGTGAACCGGCTTTAACGCAAGCAGCGGCAAAACCAGAACATCCCGGATAACCACATCCACCGCAGTTAGCCTGAGGAAGCACTTCGCTTACCTGAGCAATTCGCGGATCTTCATAGACAGCGAATTTCTTAGATGCAGCATACAGAATTACTGCTGCAACCAAGCCGATGGCTCCCAATGAAATTACTGCAATTAAAATTAAATCCATAAATTAAAGTTAGTTTATTAATTATTTATTGTTTCCAATGTAAACGAGAATGTACGACTGATTTTATTCCTCAACAGATATATTATTATATAATAAGGTATAAGAGTACATAAAGAGACTAAAGCCGAAGTAGCCTCATCACCGTCTGTAACTCTCATAGTAACGAACAAGGCTGCAAGAAGCACAACAAAAGGAAGCACGAACGCTAAAAGAACAGCTTTCATGCCCATCGAAGTTGTACCGCAAACCATCACCTCCTGTCCTACCGAACAGCAGCCGGCACTTTCCTTATCATGTATATCGATTATTTTTTCCTTGGTCTCCGAAATATTAC
This sequence comes from uncultured Phocaeicola sp., assembly GCA_944320605.1. GTDB lineage: Bacteria > Bacteroidota > Bacteroidia > Bacteroidales > Bacteroidaceae > Phocaeicola. The sequence continues at coordinate 985 of CALUIE010000040.1, forward strand.
AGTGACCTTTCACGCTGCACGATGAACAAGCCGAGCTCTGAAGAATCTTGACCCTTACATGAGAGCCGTCTATGCTTTCCACAATACCAAGGTGTTTTATATTATTATTCATTTTGCAAACCACACATTACAAATATGCGACAAATGTACAACATTTTTTCAATACCCGTTATCGTTAACGGAATTTTTTTTGCAAAAAAAATCCAATTCAGAAGTACTTCTAAGGCATAATGATTAAAAAACACAAAAAAGAACCGTATCCAATGAACAAACCGGAGCAATCACCGGAATATATTAAGGATAAAGTTCTTTTATATCCCTCCAAACAAAACGATACAGGAAACACTCTGTTAAGATTACCGTCACACGTAGGTGTAACGCGTGTAACACGAACGTGTAACGGTCGTAACACGTACGTGTGACGCGTGTGGCACGTACGTGTTACACTAATTATACAAGGGAATTTATATAATCTCTCATCTCACCCATTGCAGCCTTAGTCTCTTTATAAAGTTTATACTGTGCAAGGGTTCTCACATAATTATGTTCAGGATACTTTGTCTGATAATATGTGTCACCATTGATATAATCTGTCAGGAAGCGAACAGCCTGCATATATGGGAATAATGTCACGGCATACGGAAGAAGCTCTATTTCCAACGGAGTGAGAAAACATTTTGCAGATTCAATATATCCTTTTGCAAATGATTTGAAAATCTCGAAATTAAACTTCACATTGTCAAGATTCCTATCGTCTTCCTGTCCGGTATTTGCAGCCGAGCGAAGGAAATCACCGAAATCGGAGAATATGAAACTTGACATTACAGTATCGAGGTCGATGATACAAAGAACGTTGCCTTCCTTGTCGAAAAGCATGTTGCTCACCTTGGTGTCACAATGGCAAATACGTTTAGGAAGTTTCCCTTCACGATAATATCTTTCGGCACAACACATGTCGTATGCGTCCTTTTCAATTTCTGCCACAAAATCACGCACCTTATCAAGGCGTCCGGCTGGATTGGCCTCAACAGCGTCATGCAGCTGCTTCATTCTGAACTCCATGTTATGGAAGTCAGGTATTGTTTCCTCAAGCTGACAAGGAAGATCGGACAACATAGCCTCAAACTCACCAAATTTCAGTCCTACAAGATAAGACGATTCTGGAGTTACCGCATCAAGAGTTAGCGAGCCTTCAACAAACACACATGCACGCCAGTATCTTTCTCCATCAAAATAATAAGTCTTGCCGTTGTCAGTAACAGCGAAACGGAGAACTTTCCTGTCAAGATCCTTTTCGCCGGCAGCTTCAAGTTTCTTACGGATATGCCCTGTCACACATTCTATATTATTCTGCAGCAAGTCAACATTCTTGAATATATTATGGTTAATACACTGAAGAATAAAGTTAGGAGTTCCCTCCTTAGTTGTAACAAGATAAGTTTGATTGATAAGTCCTGCTGTTAAAGGTTTAATAGACTCTACGTTTTTAATTTCCGGAAATTTTTCAATGATTTGATTTAATGAATCCATGGTTATAACAAGTTTTAAAAATTTTCATTCTATATAAATTGCCATCACAGGATAGCAAAACAAGGTTTATTTTCAGTTTTAGATTTATTTAGATGCGACAAAGATAAAAGTTTTTTATTTATTATCGTATTTTTTGTCCGCTTTTCTTTGCCGATAAAATAAAACTTTTTAGTTTTGCGACCAAACTTTAAAATTTGAGAGCAACATGAAAACCACTGAAACAACTATTATCACATTATTATTTATTATGTTTTTCTGCGGAACTTCATACGCAGAAAATATCAACCGTCCGGACTCCGATAATTATATCAACGGAGTGACAGCACTAAACAACGGTGATATAGAAACAGCCTACAATCTGCTTAACGCTGAAATAGAAAGCAATCCGAACAACGGATATGCGCATTGTTACATGTCACTCATCTGCAATGCCTGCAATGATATAGTACTTGCCATGCAGGCTGCAAATTCAAGTATAGAGCTAATCCCTGAAAATGACAAGGAATATCGTTCATTCGCATATTATACAAGGAGTATCCTTTGGGGCAATCTCGGCAAATGGGACAATGCCATAAATGATATTTGCGAATCCATAGAACTGAACCCTAATGACGCCGAAAGTTTCAAGACAAGAGCCGAAATGTATGTAAACACAAAGCATTATGAAGAAGCCATTGACGACTTGAACAAAGTCCTGACTCTTGACAAAAGCATTGATGTTACCGATCTGATGATGAAACTGATTGAGTCTGTACCGACAGAAGAATTGGCAGAAAAAGTAACTAATGTAATGGGGCTAATGTCACTTAAATAGGAGCAATCATCAAAAAACAAATAAAAACAGAGCATTTTAATATCTTATATCATACAAAGCAGTAATATTCCATCAAGACAACTTTTCACAAAAATAAAATAACATAATATAAACATTCCTCAAAAAAAGTGTGTAAATTTGCGGCATGGAATGGTTTACAGATTTATTTTTTGAGCATTCAGCTTTACAAGCTGTCATTATATTGTCACTTATTACTGCTATTGGATTAGGATTCGGGAAACTACATTTGTTTGGAGTTTCTCTGGGGGTGACATTCGTTTTTTTTATCGGTATTTTAGCGGGGCATTTAGGATTCTCCATTGACCCTCAGATGCTCATCTATGCAGAAAGTTTCGGACTCGTATTATTCGTATATTCATTGGGGCTCCAGGTTGGTCCCGGATTTTTCAGTTCATTCCATAAAGGGGGATACAAACTGAACATGCTCGGACTTGGAGTGATATTATTAGGCAGTGCAATGGCCGTAATAATAAGCAAGACAGCCTCAATTCCTCTTTCAGACATGGCAGGTATCTTATGCGGAGCCACTACTAACACTCCTGCCCTCGGTGCTGCACAACAGACACTGAAACAATTGGGAGAACCAACAAGCGGGGCAGCATTGAGTTGCGCCATCACATATCCTTTGGGAGTGGTGGGAGTTATTTTAGCTATTGTCTTGCTGAAGAAAATAGTAGTAAAACCTAAGGACATGGAGAGCCACGACCACGATGATACAAATCATACATACATAGCGACTTTCCAGATACACAATCCAGCCATTTTCAACATGAGCATACAGGATATCGCAAAACTGAGTTATCCCAAATTTGTAATATCACGACTCTGGAGAGACGGAAACGTAAGTATCCCTACATCAGAAAAAATTCTGAAAGAGAACGACAGGATACTGGTAATTACAACAGAAAAAGATGCTCCTACCCTGACTATTCTGTTTGGCGAACAGGAAAACAGAGATTGGAACAAAGAAGATATTGACTGGAATGCTATAGACAGCCAACTTGTTTCAAAACATGTTGTTATATCACGTCCGGAAATAAACGGGAAAAAACTGGGCAGTCTCAGACTGAGAAACTCATACGGCATAAACATCAGTAGAGTAACCCGAAGCGGAGTGCAACTTCTTGCCACACCGGGTCTTGTTCTGCAATTGGGCGACCGACTGACTGTGGTAGGCGAAGCCGCAGCCATACAGAATGTAGAGAAAGTTCTTGGAAACACCGTAAAGACTCTGAAAGACCCGAATATGGCATCTATATTCATAGGTATAGTGCTTGGGCTTATCATCGGAGCAATCCCCATCAGCATACCAGGAATAAGTTCGCCTGTCAAATTGGGTTTAGCCGGAGGTCCTATTATAATAGGTATCCTGATTGGCGCATACGGACCACGTCTGCACTTGGTTACATATACTACCCGAAGCGCAAACCTGATGCTTAGAGGTATCGGACTTTCATTATATCTGGCATGTTTGGGACTTGACGCCGGAGCGCATTTCTTTGAAACCGTAATGAGACCGGAAGGCGCGCTATGGATAGGTATAGGATTTGCCATCACATTCATACCTGTAGTGATAATGGCAATAGTATCAATGAGAATATTCCATCTTGACTTCGGAAGTACCTGCGGAATGCTTTGCGGAAGCATGGCAAACCCTATGGCACTGAATTATGCAAACGACATAATTCCTAATGACAATCCTGCGGTGAGCTATGCTACAGTATATCCGCTGGGGATGTTCACCAGAGTGATAATGATACAAATCATATTGATGCTATTTTTATAGAAATAAAAACCAATTATAAAATAAATCTAAAGCCATGACAGTAACAAACAAGGCGAAAATAGAGGAAATCAAAAATGATTTAAGGTATCTGGAACTGCTGTCGCAAAGTTTCCCTACAATAGCGGCTGCAAGTACAGAGATTATTAACCTCGAAGCCATACTAAATTTACCTAAGGGAACCGAACACTTTCTGGCAGACTTGCACGGGGAATACGAAGCGTTCAATCATGTTCTTAGAAATGCGTCAGGAGCCATAAAAAGAAAGGTTAACGAAATATTCGGCAATACACTGAGAGAGGCGGAAAAGAAAGAATTATGCACTCTGATATATTATCCTGAGCAGAAACTTATAAGGGTAAAAGAAACGGAAGAAGACATGAATGACTGGTATGTTATAACACTGAACCAGCTGGTAAGTGTATGTCAAAACGTTTCGTCAAAATACACCCGCTCAAAAGTAAGAAAAGCACTGCCGGAAGAATTCTCGTATATTATTCAGGAACTCCTGCACGAAAGCAGTACTACGCAGAACAAACAGGCATATATCAATGTAATCATAAGCACAATAATAGAAACAGACAGAGCAGATGATTTCATCATAGCCCTGTGTAACCTTATACAGAGACTTACAATAGACTCGCTTCATATTCTTGGAGACATATTCGACAGAGGTCCGGGTCCACACATAATAATGGATACACTGTGTAACTACCATAATTTTGATATCCAATGGGGAAACCATGATATATTATGGATGGGTGCCGCAGCCGGTAACAAATGCAGTATAGCCAACGTTCTACGCTTGGCTATGAGATATGGAAATCTGCCTGCGTTGGAAGACGGATACGGAATAAATCTTCTTCCGCTTGCAACATTTGCAATGGAGGCATACGCAGACGACCCATGTACACAATTCTACCCAAAAGAATACGATGCACAGTACAGCGACAAGACGCTCCGCATGATAGCACAGATGCACAAGGCTATCTGTATAATACAGTTCAAGCTGGAAGCTGAAATAATAAAGCGCAGACCTGAATTCGAAATGGAAGACAGGATGCTCCTCCATCATATAGATTTCGAGAACAAAGTATTGAAATTGGGTGACAAAGAATATGAGATGAGAGATTGCGTCATGCCCACTGTAGATCCTAATGATCCATACAGACTTACTGAAGAAGAGGCTGATGTGGTGAACAAGCTTTATGATTCGTTCACAAGAAGTGAAAAGCTCCGCAAGCACATGAAATGTCTGTTCAGATACGGCTGCATGTACAATGTATGCAACTCAAACCTCCTTTTCCATGCTTCAATGCCTCTTAATGAAGACGGAAGTCTGAAAGAAGTAAGTATTGGCGACAAGAAATACAAAGGCAAGGAACTGCTCAATAAAGTCGGTCAGTTGATACGTACCGCCTACTTTGCAGACAAGGACAATGAAGAAAAAGACTTTGCCATAGACTATGTATGGTATCTGTGGTGCGGAAAGGATTCTCCTGCATTCGACAAGAGCAAGATGGCCACATTCGAGAGATATTTCCTTACAGACAAAGAAACGCATAAGGAAATAAAAGGACATTACTATTCGAAAAGGAATGACGAAGCTGTATGCGACATGATTCTTGACGAATTCAACGTAAAAGGCGAACACCGTCATATCATCAACGGACACGTTCCGGTTAAGGCCGTACAAGGAGAAAAACCGATAAAGGCAAACGGTAAACTTATGGTAATAGACGGAGGCTTTTCTAAAGCATACCAGCCGGAAACAGGTATAGCCGGATATACGTTGGTATATCACTCACGAGGTTTTCAGCTCGTACAGCATGAACCATTCACATCAACACAAGCTGCTATAGAGGAAGGAAAAGACATCAAATCTACTACCCAAATAGTAGAACTTAGCACAAAACGTATGATGGTGAAAGATACCGACAAAGGTGAAGAACTGAAAATTCAGATTGAAGATCTGAAAAAACTGCTTATAGCGTATAGGACCGGTATCCTCAAGGAAAAAGCTATATGATTTTTGATTACATATAAAAAACGAGCTGTCATTCAAATCCGAACGCTTTGTCGTTTGATATTGAATGACAGCTCGTTTTTTCTCTCTCGTATATCTTAATATTATACCAATTTATTGGTGCATGTATCAGGGAAGATTACAGAAGGTTTAAATGTCTTGGCTTCCTCAAAATCCATAAGAGCGTATGAGATTATTATCACAATATCCCCTACCTGTACCTTACGGGCGGCCGCACCATTCAAACATATACATCCGGAGCCACGTTCTCCCTTTATTACATAAGTCTCAAATCTTTCACCGTTATTATTGTCAACAATATGCACCTTCTCACCGGCAATTATATTTGCAGCATCAAGCAAATCTTCGTCAATAGTGATACTGCCAACATAATTGAGGTTAGACTGGGTAACCGTGACACGGTGTATCTTCGACTTCAATACTTCTATCATCATAGTTTTACCGGGTTTATTCTTTATATTTAATATTATCTATCAATCTGACTTCGCCACAGAACACTGTGATGCATCCCACAATATATTTGCTGTCTTCCCATGAAGAAACTGTCTGCAATGTATTACCATCGACTACCTCAAAGTATTCCAGTTTCAAACCTTCCGATGCAGCTATTCTGTCCTCCACATATTGTTTAGTTTCGGCAAGTGTATGTAATTTGGCAAACTCAACACTATCAAACAGAGTCTTTGAAATCTGCAATGCCTGAATTCTCTGTTCCGCTGAAAGCCTTGCATTTCTACTACTCAATGCCAGACCGTCCGCTTCGCGTACAATAGGACAACCAACAATCTCAAGATTGAAAGGATACTTGCGTACCATCTCACGGATTATAGCAAGCTGTTGGAAATCTTTCTCACCGAAATAAGCTCTGTCCGGCTCAACAATCAGAAAGAGTTTACTTACAATCTGGCAAACTCCATTAAAATGTCCCGGACGATACTTGCCTTCCATAACTGTATCAAGAGGAGCATAACTGAACTGACGGGTATCTGGTTCAGGATAAATTTCTTCCACTGAAGGAGCAAAAACGAACGCCGCACCATGCTTCTCAAGCAAAGCGCAGTCGGCTTCCAAAGTTCTTGGGTATTTCAACAAATCATTTTTGTCATTAAACTGAGTAGGATTGACAAAATCGCTGACCACTACCACGTCATTTTCCTTTACCGCACGCTTTACCAACGAAGCATGACCGTCGTGCAAAGCACCCATAGTAGGGACTAAACCAATTGACTTTCCTTGCTTACGAACTGACTGCAACTCATTACGCAGTTCACTGATTGTCTGAATTAACTTCATTTCTTTCTTATAGTTTATACTATTCTATATTAAGTCTATATACAGAGCTATTATATAGTTCCTGAAATCGGGTGCAAAGTAAACCATTATTTACCACATAATGAAAGATAAATACAAAAAAGTGTCGTTTTTAACTCACCAACAAGCTGAAAAACGATTGTAAAATGAATTATTTCGCATAAAACCAAAACATGTTAACATACTATAAGGATTTATTTGAAACTGCATTTTTTAATATACCCTTTTTTTTGTACCTTTGCAAAACATTTTGAGCATTTAATAATAACATGAGCGCAAAGAAAGTTTTATTCATTACACAAGAAATTACTCCTTACGTACCGGAAAGCGAATTATCGCTTATCGGACAGAACCTTCCACAGGCAATTCAAGACAAAGGTCGTGAAATACGAACATTCATGCCTAAGTGGGGTATCATAAACGAACGTAGAAATCAGTTACACGAAGTAATCCGCCTGTCTGGAATGAATTTGATAATAGACGATACAGACCATCCTCTTATCATAAAGGTGGCATCTGTTCAGGCTGCACGCAGACAGATATATTTCATAGACAACGATGATTACTTCCAGCACAGACTAATGACAACTGATGAAAACGGGAATGAATATGAGGACAATGGAGAAAGAGCTATATTCTATGCCAGAGGAGTATTGGAAACTGTGAAAAAACTTCGCTGGTGCCCGGATGTAATACACTGTCACGGTTGGATGAGTGCCGTAGTTCCTTTATACATAAAGAAGGCATACTACGATGAACCTTCATTCCGTGATTCCAAAGTGGTATTCTCTATCTATGATGATGGTTTCAAATCAAGTTTCGTAGAAAACTTTAACGAACAATTAAAATTCAAAGAAATCACATCGGATGATTTGAAAATGATAAATAATCCTGTAACCTACAATGAATTATGTAAACTTGCAATTGCATACTCTGACGGAATCGTCCAAAATGGCGAGAATGTCAATCCAGAGTTATTGGATTATGCCAGAAGTCTTAACATACCGGTAGTAGAAAACCAACAAGGTTTCAATGCATATTCAGATGCCTGCAATGCTCTGTATGATAAGGTTCTGGGTGATAAAGAATAATTAACCGGAAGAATCAATGTAGGAATCTACATTGATTTATTTTATAACCATAATATATAAGTATAATATGAAACTCAAGTTACTGGCTGTATTGGCTATTACAGCCGCACTCTATAGCTGCGATGATTCCACTACCGGAATAGGAGATTTTGTTTCAAACATAGACAAGATAGAGGCATTTTCCGATTCATATAAAGTAACATCAAGAACTGAAAAACTTGATAGTATATACTCTCGTACTAATAGAGCATATTTAGGTAAATATACAGATCCTGATTTCGGCGAATACTCAGCAGGGTTTATAACCCAGATTAATTGTCCGGAAGGATTTGAGTTTCCTGAACATTTAGACAAAATCACAGGGACATCACTTGAATTATATTATACAGGATATTATGGAGATTCATTGGCCACTTTAACTGTACAAGTAGATGAAGTAAGCGAGCCAATCACTGATGAAAACGATGACTTATTTTATACTTCTTTCCAGCCTGAAAACTATTGTAAAGGTAGTACATATTTAGCCCAAAAATCATATTCTGCAGTGGACTTATCTGTCAGTGATTCAATAAGGAACACAAGCGGATATTATCCGGGAATAAAAATAGATCTCGGAGAGGGTTTCAGACAAAGAATTCAGGAATCAACTAATCACCCTGAATATTATAAAGACGCCTATTCATTTATTAACAATGTCATAAAAGGTTTCTATGTCCATACAATACAGGGAAACGGATCTGTAGTCTATATTCAGGATATATGGTTAAGGATTAATATGGATTATTATGTAGAACGTAAATCTACAAGAGCTATAGATTCATTAGTTCATGGAAATGCTGTACTTGCTGCTTCTAAGGAAGTCTTGATGGCAACAAAAATGGATAATAAATGGAATAGCGGAATAGGAGAAGAAACAGGACATACCTATTTAAAGACTCCTGCCGGATTATGTACAGAAATAGAACTCCCGGTAGATGAAATATATGACACACATAAAGAAGACACACTGAACTCTGTAACTTTATCAATAAAAAAATACAGGTATTTAAACGAAGACAACGAAGATAAATCACCATATAAAATGGGAATACCCCAAAACGTTCTACTTGTGAGAAAAGGAGAATTCAAAGATTTCTTTGAGAAAAATAAGACATACGATAACAAGACATCATTCCTTGGCTCATACGACAGTAGCAGTAACTCATATACATTCTCTAAATTAAACAGATTAATCAGCCATATTTTCTCTGAAATCAGAACAGGAGAGAATAATACAGAAGACAGAGACAAAGTTCTGCTTATACCCGTAACTACCGAAACCGATACTGAAGGAAACATTATAGGGGTTTCGCATGATATGGAAGTAAACGCGGCCAGACTGTTTGGAGGAGAAACGGGTGAAGAACTTAATATAGAAGTAATTTACACAAAACCATAACATAATATTATAAAAATCAATTAGGGAGTTCCAATCGTAATAAGCATGATTGAAACTCCCTAATTTCATATATGAAATATGCAACCTTAAAACTCTATCAACATTTAGGCGCAACTACAATCTTTATCACACCATCTAAATGATTTTCAAACAAACGGTACGCATTTTCTATTTCATTTAAAGAGAAGCGATGCGTAATCAACGGAGTTGTATCTATCTTTCTTTCAGATATCAGTTTCAGGATTTCCTCGCAATCACACCCGTCAACGCCTCCGATCTTAAATATAAGATTCTTACCATACATATCAGGAAGCGGAAGCAACTGCGGTTTATCATATAAGGCAACAATCGTAACTATAGCATTAGGACGGGCACATTCCCATGCCAGACGGAAAGAATCATCACTACCGGCAACCTCTATTACCACATCAGCACCACCGTGGCGTGAATTGCGCATCACAAAATCTTTACAAACATCAGGAGAGGTTACAAGAACATCAGGATACAAACTGCGTATAAAAGCGATACGTTCCTCGGATTTTTCACATATAATTATCTTTTCAGGAAGTTTTAGCATTGCGCATAGCAATGTACATATACCTGTAGGGCCGGCTCCAATAATAAGAACAGTATCTTCTTCTTTAATTTCAGAAATACGGGCAGCCCAGAATCCTGTTGCAAGGATGTCACCTACAAATACAGCCTGCTCGTCTGTCACATTATCAGGAATCCTGTTCAATCCCATATCAGCGTGAGGAACACGCACATACTCCGTCTGTCCCCCATCAATACGACAACCCAGTGCCCAACCGCCATCAGGGTCCTCACAATTATTCACATATCCGTGTTTGCAAAAGAAACATTCACCACAAAAAGTTTCTACATTTACAGTTACTCTGTCTCCCGGTTTAACATTAGTCACAGCACTACCTACGCACTCCACTACACCCACCATCTCATGTCCTAACGTGATACCTGGCATCGCACGAGGAACACTGCCATGCTTGATATGAAGATCACTGGTGCAAATACTTCCTAATGTTACACGTACGATTGCATCCTTAGGATTATTTATGTGAGGAACGGGTTTATCAATTAAAGAAAGTTTTCCTGTTCCAAAATAAGTATATGCAGGCATTACAGACTTTTTGTCCCATGTGGCGTTATTAAAATAATTTTCCACGACAGGTATGGATAATTCATCAGCCGGTAACCAGTCAACAGAATGAAGTTCGTCTTTTCCAATCCATCTTGAAGACTTATGTACTTTCAATACAGGAGTGCCTGAAACTGCCGAACAAACAAATACATGAAGCCTTATATAGAATTCTGGATACTCATACTCCACCGTATCAACAAATGAATCTATACGTATTTCCACATCGAGTTCCTCACGTATTTCACGCGCCAAAGCCTGCTCAAGAGTTTCTCCAGGTTCCACTTTACCGCCGGGAAATTCCCACTTATCCTTAAAATCTCCATATCCCCGTTGGGTAGCTAATATCCCGTTATCCGTGGTTATTACCGTAGCTACTACTTCCAACGTTTCCTTTTTCTTACAGTTCATTTTATATTATATTAATTCACAACAATAGATATATCTATATCTCTGGTGTACTTCGTTCCCGCGCTGACAGTTACGACTTTACAGTTATTCAAGGTATTAGTTTCATCAAATGAATATACATACGATGTATGTTCATTCAGTTCCGGGCTGTCTTCAGGGTACATTTCCGTACAAAGATAATCATAAGCATCACCAAGGATACCGCCATAATATGCAGTGAGGTGCATTGACAGAGGATATAACTCCGACAAGAATAAATCAGGCATAGAATATTCGTTCTTGATTCCATCGTCTATACCTAATTCCATCACATATTTTTGCGGTGATCCGTCAACAGACTGACTTACAATAATCTTTCCGTTATTTGAATAATCAAGATTTAAAGACGAATACACATTACCATCGTCAAGGGTCTCATTTATATCCTTCAGATAATGATTTCCGTCAGTTCCTGTAGAATAAGAGAAAGAATATCTGCGTTCTGTTCCACCACCTTCATTCAGGCTACAACTCACGGCATGTCCGTATTCATCTAATGTATATGACCACACATTACCGTTATCATCCTTCATCTTAACAACATCACCTGAATATGCGACAGACGTATTGACAGAGTGGCTGAACAGTTCACCATTTTTTATTTCCTGCATAACAGTATATGACGAGATTTTATCACCATTATACTTAAAAATCTGGGTTGTCTCCACATCATAGGAATCATTAGGAATCAATTCTGTCAGTTTAACTTCACTTTTCAAACGTACTTCTTCCGATTCATGTTCTTCTTCCGAACAGGCACAAAACATCATCAGAAACAACAAAAACAAGTATTTCATATTCATATTTCTTTAATTCATATTTTACAGTCTTCCATCCACAACCTCCACCATACTGCGAGTCTGGTCTATACGCTTGACTTTCACCTGTACAGGAATCCTTTCTTTAAGTCCTTCAACATGGCTTATTATTCCCACACGCTTACCATTGATACACTGCAGTTTCTCCAGCATATTCATAACAGTGTTAAGGACCTCACCACTCAATGTACCAAATCCTTCATCAATAAAAAGCGTATCAACAGAAAGATTTCTCCTGTTGAGTGATGAAAGTGCTAACGCAAGAGACAGTGAAACAAGAAAACCTTCTCCACCTGAAAGTATATCTACAGGTCCCTGAGCATCGTTCTGGTACATATCCATCATACGTATAGTAAGAGTACCAGGCTCACAATCCAATCGATAACGTTTATTCAGTTTTATGAGATACCCGTTTGCTCGATGTAACAAATCACTTAATATAAAACTCTGCGCTATTCGTCTGAATATTTTTCCGTCACCACCGCCAAAAAGTTTGTTCAGCGTATCCCATTCCACAAAAATCTTTCTTTTTGATTCTTCCTTCTCTTTCTCGGCACTAAATCTCGCAATATTCTCTTCATTTGATTTAAGCTGTTGCTCTATACGTCCCATGTCAGACATAACACCATCAATAGCGGCACGTTTTTCAGCCAAGAACGATTTCAAAGCGTCTGTCTCAATTCCTTCCTGCAGGTTTTCAGGACGTGAAAAAAGATGTGAATCAAGTTCCTTCTGTTTTGCAGCCAATACATTTTCGGCTGTCTTTGCCTGAGTGATTTTCCTGTTATGCGTATCTCTTATTTCGGATATATTTTTAATGGACGAAACATATTCTATACGGTTGCAATCCAAATCAGGATTTAATACTAAAAAATCATCAAGTTCGCCGGAAAGTTTGATTACTCTTTCACGCTCGGAAGACAATGATGTGGCCAACGCCTGCACCCTGTTGGCAAAATCAATGCACTTATCCGTCAGTTTGTCTATCAGCAGACATTCTTTCACACTATCAGTATCCCATTCTTTCCATTGTTTTGAGATGTCTGTAATGATTTTCTCTACATTCTCCAATGCCGGTATAGCCTGTGAGAGTATTTTTTCAGTGGACAATACTTCTTTCTCCCATCCCTCATATTCAGCAGCGGAATTACGTATAAAAGCTATCAGTCCCAAAGCATCATTTTCCCACATTTCCTTCCAACCGGCAATACTTATCATGTCACCGGCATCTTTCAATGACTTCATCACACCATCCTTATCCGATTCCACTAAAGAGCCTACACGTTCCATCTCTTTAATTGCCGTAAGTCTTGTCTCTTTAGCCTTATCCCTAAGCCGCACGGCATCATCCATTTCTTTCCTTAAAATCCTAAGTGCATTATTCAACTCCGACAGATGTTTGTTGCCTTCATTGATTCTTTTCTGTACCTCAAGCAAAGTCTCCATCTTCGCCGAATTGCTTGCAACAATAGAACGGACAGTTTCTTCCAATGCCGGAATATCAATTTTTTCAGTGTCATTGCTCGCTAAAGACATCGCCTCACACGCTTTTCTTACTCTATCCGACACATCCTTAATTTCTGATTCAGCATCGTTTTTTTCTTTTTCCTTCTTCCGAATATCATTCTTCAGACGCTCCACCATCATTCCTGTAGCATTACATGTAGCTACTGTATCTCTGAGTTCCTTCTCTGCCGATGCCACCATGATTTCTAACGGACGCAACCTTTCGCAACATTCTTCATCGGTAACCAATCTGTCGATTATCTGACCGCATACAGGACATACGTCCCCTATCGCTAACTTGCTACGCACACTGACTGTCCATTCACGTAATGAAAGCTCCACACCATCGTATGCCTTCTTGGCATCAATATATTTTCTGTTCACTTCCTCATGTCTGACGTTGGCTTTCTCCAATTCTGTCTCCCTCTGCTTACATTCTGTGTACAACAACTGTATTTCCTTTTCCAATCTCGCCTGCGTTCTGACACAATCCTTCAGTTCATTAATACGGGCATTCAGTACACCTATATTATCTTTTTCAATGTTAAGCGAACTGATTTTCGCATTAACTTCCTCGGGCTTCATCTCCTCAACCGACTGTGAAACCTTTCCGATTTCCTCTTCCTTTTGTTTTACGAGGCTTTCAAGTCTTCCTACATTCTTTTCCTTTTCACAACAAGCCTTCTCAATAGCAGGCATATCATCAGAGAGTTTCTTTATCATCGCCGAATTTTTGCTTACTCTTACTGATGCGTCCAAAGCTGAATTGAGCAAAGTCTCTATTTTCTGGACATTGGCAAACATGGAAGCATTTCCATCTGCCGCAGAGATTTTTCCGTTTAGTACGGCAAGTGAATTTTTCTTATCATCTATCCATTTTTCAAGTCCGTTTTTTCCTTTCCTTAATTCCTCAAACTGCGACTTCAATTTTTCTGCCTCAAGTTCAAGCTCAGATATTTTACGTTCAGCATACTTCCTCATCTGCAAGGTGTTGCCGACAGTACCAATCCTGTCAATGTCAGAAATGAGTTTTGTCTCCTCTTTGAAAGTATCGGAGTTCATAATCTCCACAGACACATTCACAGCCTCTGTAGCCAAGAATTTTTCATGTTGTATCCTATCCAGATTCTCTTTCCATTTCATACAAGTTTCCAGATGTGATACTTCATTATCCAATTGCTTTTTCCTTGCCAAAGCCATTGATCTTTGTTCATTCAGCAAATCTGTTTCCTCCTGTTTAAGCAAAACTATTCCTTCAGTAAGACTCTTTTGAGCCACATATTCCGCTTCCTTTTCTTTTTTGATTTCCTCAATCTTTCGTCCTATCTCAGAGTATATCCCCGTACCGGTAAGTTTCTCCAATATCTCCGACTTGTCATCATCCTTGCTTTTCAGGAACTGGGTAAACTGCCCTTGTGCCAGCATAGTAGTCCGGCAGAACTGTTCAAAATCCAACCCTACAGCCTCTTCGGTTATTTTCTTTACGGCATCCGCGTTCCTGACAGTAACATCTCTCCATGAAAGAGTCTGTTCCGGCGAAGTAAGCCTATTGTTTCTATTACGTTTCACCTGCCATACAGCCTCATACCTTACTCCATCCGAACCGACAAACGTAAGAACAGCCGAAGCCTGCCTTGCGCCATGCCGTAACAGATTCGAAGTGTTCTTGGCTGTAATATTATCTGTACCGAAATTCGATTTTACCCCCGAAGCCATATTCAGTCTTGGCGTTGTATTATACAATGTAAGACACACGGAATCCAGGATAGTGGATTTCCCGGCTCCCGTATCACCTGTTATGAGAAAAACGGAAGTATCAGCCAAAGGTCCGCAATCGAAATCAATTTCAGCTTTCTCGATTGACGCTATGTTTTCTATTTTCAGTTTTATCAGTTTCATAAATAGCGGAACTTTTATTCATTCTCCTTATTATACCTATCCACAGCCTCATTTATCATCTCTGTCATCTGAACAGGCATATCAGTCCCGTACTTTGACTTATAGAATCTTTGGGCAACATCTATAGGAGTAAGTTCTCTGAATTCGTCGTATGTCACCGCAGTATCATCTCCGGCAGCAAGAGTTTCAGGTCTTGTGATTTTACAATAACAATAATCAGCGCGTTTGCCTTCCAAGGCCTTTGCAATCCTTTCCATATAGTCTGCCGGAATTTGCCCATCCATTATTATATTCAACCTTACGTAACATATTTCGTCATCACCAATATCTTCCAGTCCCAAAAGAGCTTCATCAAATGAAGACGGTTTGGCAGGAACGGTAAGCATTGGCTTCGGATTCTTAATCCTGATTTCTCTTATTTCAGGAGCCTTTCCGCTTTCCAACGTTACAACAGAAACGGAATGAGGATAAGTCTCGTCAAAATTTACAGGTATAGGCGAACCGCAATATCTTGCCACAACATGTCTGCCTTTAATAGTCTGCGGATAATGTATATGCCCCATAGCAATATAATCATACTCCTCTCCCAATTCTCCTAACGAAA
The DNA here is from genome assembly GCA_944320605.1 of uncultured Phocaeicola sp. Taxonomy (GTDB): domain Bacteria; phylum Bacteroidota; class Bacteroidia; order Bacteroidales; family Bacteroidaceae; genus Phocaeicola. The sequence continues at coordinate 17,453 of CALUIE010000040.1, forward strand.
TCTCACTTATTCCTCCTATCACATCCGGATCATGCCCTTCAATATTACTGTTGGCTACCAGCAGATGCGCCATCATCACCACAGGCAGGTTTTCTGTATTTATTGCCGACACCCTGTCCTGCAAAGCCTTGAAAAAGGCAGCCCTTCTTTCATCTTTAGAATTACTTTCATCCACTACAGGATAGTTCTGGTCAAAGATATGCGGAACTGCCACCACATATCCTTTCTTCACACCGTCTGCATCGTCAATTCCTATGATATGCCTGTCAAGGTCAATCACTCCATCGGTACGCTCCACCTGCCCTATGACTCTGACTCCCGCCATAAGCCATAATTCACGTCCAAGCTCAAGCATAGCCTTACTGTCATGGTTACCCGCCGTAACAACAACAGACATGTCAGGACATGTTTTGTGCATGTCCAAAAGTGCCTTATAATACATTTTCTGTACCGAAGTAGAAGGATTTGTACGGTCATAAATATCACCGCTCACGAGAAGAGCGTCCGGCTTTTCTTCCTCCACGATACCTATGAGCTGTGACAGGAAAACGGTATGTTCCGCTGTTCTGTCATGCTCGTATAATGTATGTCCCAAATGCCAGTCGCTGGTGTGTATTATCTTCATAAAGTCATTCCATTATTTCAATCACATACCCACCATCAAACGTTCCGTTTTCAGGCAAATGCTGTATCCAGTCCTTATCCTTATACTCACCATCAAAATTCATCTTATCGCATCGTCCATACCAAGGCTCAATACAAACAAACGGGGCATTCTTCCCCGGTGGAGACCAAAGTCCGACTACCGGCGCATCAAATAAAAGACGTAACACTGCATTTCGTGAATTGCCATATAGAACAACCTCCCTGACCTGTCCATCTTCCAGAATCAGGGCATCATTATCGAAAGTGGAAGTATCAATATGCAAAAGACCGTCCTGAAGTTCCAACGGATAATGTACACCTGTATCGGCACATCCTTTCTCTCCTATAAGGATATACTCCAGCCCTTCTTTCCTGTCAAAGCCGAAGAAACCTCTATCACGTGTGGAAGCGTCATATCCAGGAAAGTAAAAAGCCGGATGCGCTCCAATCTGAAAATACATATCACCGGTACCGGTATTCTTCACTTTCCACATCACATGAATTTTCTTCCGTTCTATTCTGTATCCTATCTCAAGACAGAATCTGTATGGATACTTCTTATGTGTTTCCTCATTGTCTGTAAGCCTGTACCATACTTCATCATCAGAAATACTAACAAGCCGGAACTCCATATCGCGGGCAAATCCATGTTGTCCCAATGAATATGTTTCACCACAACATCTATACGCATTGTCCCATACTCTTCCCACAATAGGGAAAAGAACCGGCGAATGTCTGTTCCAGAACGCAGGGTCTGCCTGCCATAAATACTCCTTTCCGTTACACTGTATGCTGCAAAGTTCGGCTCCCGCAGCTGAAACCTGTATCTTCAGTTCCTTGTTTGATAATGTTTCCATTTTCAGTTCACTATTTTATAAATCATTTTATCAAGTAACTCAACCATCTGTCTATATCCCTGGTCATAAATCTTATAAGCGTTCTTTAGATTGAAAATATTATATTCATCAATCGAATCAACCTCCAACAGCAAGTCACAAAGTTTTGAATCTTCAACAGCATTCTGCTTGAACATAAACTGATAAGAACGTACAGCAACGTGCAAAATATTATCCTCGTACTCCTCCACCAATTTTGGACAAACATTTACTCCTATTACCTTCAGACATTTGTCGCGTATGGGAGTCACCGGAAAATTCTTGAAAAGTCCTCCGTCAACATACCTCACACCATCTATAATAATAGGTTTGAATACTATTGGAATCGTACACGATGCCATTATTCTTGGTACTAATTCCCCTTCATCAAAGACCTTGCACAGCCCATTGTCAAAATCTGACGCGACAGCATAAAAAGGTATTTTCAGCTCATCAAAACGTTTAACCGGCAAAGTCTCTTCCATGAATTTCCTAAAGCCGTCATATTTTAAAAAGGCCTCTTTAGGAAGGGTGAAACTGACAAAATCCTTTACATCATGTCCCAAAAACAGTTTAAGAATTTCTTTAGGCTTAAAACCTGACGCATAAAATGCTCCTACTATGGCTCCGGCACTTGTTCCGGAAATTATATCCGGTGATATGCCTCTCTCTTCCAAGGCCTGTAAAGCACCAAGATGCGCGAAACCTTTCGCTCCTCCTCCGCTTAAGGCCAAGCCTATGGCGTAAGGAACAGACTTTATCACTCCATTGTCATTTCGTCTTATTACTTGATTCTCCATATCCAAAATGTCTGTATAAACTAATGTAACCAGCTCACAAGAATAATTACAAACTTAATCAAAAAATATGACTTGTGACGTGCCTGAAACAATGTTTTTTCTGCATCAGAAGTTTATAACCGCATAAAACGCCATGGTAAGATTGGCGTGACACGTTCGTGTAACGAGCGTAACACGTACGTGTGACGCGTGTAACACGTTCGTGCAACGCGTGTGACTCGTACGTGTTACGCTAACTTTTCCAACAATAGTAAAACTTAATCCACGAACCGTGGATTTATGACTACCAAATGGAACAATATCCCCTCTCTTTCATCCTTTCCAATACTTTAATAAACCTCTCGGGAAGCAAAGACATAGCCTTCTCAACCATATACTCAGGAATAGACTTATAATATGCTTCAGCTATGCTACCGGTTATACATGCCAACGTATCACTGTCACCGCCTATTGATATAGCCCTACGTATGGCACTCTCAAAATCATCACTCACCAGGAAGGCGATAATGGCTTGCGGCACAGTGTTCTGACAGCTTGATTGCCACCCATAATTTCTGTGAAGATACTCCCACGAAGTATCAAGATTGTAATGAAATTTCATGCCGATATACTCCTTTATATCATCTTTTGAAGTTCCATTCCTTGCCATAAAAACAGCCGATGACACAGCTTGCGCTCCTTTTATTCCTTCAGGATGATTATGAGTAATGGCAGCCGCGGTTTCGGCAACTCTCAATGTGGTTTCCATATCTTGATATAACCAACCTATAGCAGATGTCCTCATGGCAGAACCGTTTCCCCATGAATTGTACGGACAACGGCCGGACGCAGGTTTACCGGTACGATAGTCCATAAGTTTCTCCGGATGAAAAAGCCAAATATTAAATCCGACTCCATATCCTCCCATAGGACACGGAATGTCATTTGCCATATCCACCATAATATTTTCAAGCAGTTTGGTCTGTATTTCAATATCGGCATTTATATCGTTCACCATTGCCCATTCAGCCACAGCCATAGTCATCACGGTGTCATCAGTGAAATTACTTCCGTAAGGAAACATTTCAAAACCATAATCTTTTGTATTGCTGAATTCATAAACTGAACCAGCTATATCTCCTATTATCGCACCTAACATATATATGAGTTTTACTTCTCAAAGTTGCCGTTTTATTTTAATGAATGCAAATTTTATGAATATCAATTGTCTGTTTAATTGCATATATTGTCCGTTTTTACGAATATTGCACAAAAATTATAAATCATGGAATTAAAAGAATATCTTGATAATTTTGAAGAGAAACTTCAACAGGAAATATTGAGACTTTGCACAAACTATAAATTTTTGGACGGGAAACTACTTGCAACAGACGATATTGACAATTATTGGCAGGTAATAGCTCCGGAGTACTTGGCTGATGCGGTAGAACAAGTTCAAGATTACCCTACTGTGTCAGTGGCATGGGCCGCATATTTGGGAATGGCCGTAGCTTTCGGATGGGATATAGACTGGAACACTGTCTCTAAAGCAAAGTATAAGGATTTTTACGGCGAACAGGGATTTGACGATATGGACGAACATCTGATTAGAGATATAGTCGGTATTCCTCTGAAAAGCGAAGAAGCCGTGAATATAGAGGAAATAATAAGACGTTGCGCACAGAAAACTATAGATCTTATCAGACACGAACAGATAGAACCACAAAGTCCTACCGCTTTTCATGTTTTTGCACGTGCTGTGAAAGTAATGTACAGAACCGGAGCTGCCATACAACTAAAAAGAATGGGATATAAATTTGAAAAAGTCAATTTGGGAGATTGCTGAAAATGGAAGAAAAAGAAATATTCGGTTGGTTTGTATTCAACTCTGGTCAACTATTGATAGTAAAAGACTCCGAAGGCAAATATCATATACCCTACGGGACTGAACCTCCTGTAACAGTTCCGATAGGCAGCACCGTACATACAATAGGAGAAATATATGGTCATACGGCAAAGACATACGCTATTTATTCACCCGTTCCGGGAAACGAGGACAACGAAATGATGATGAAGGATTTAAGAGCCTCATACGACGTTCTTCCATTCGAAGAATATTACAAAGCCGGAAAAGCCTCGCAAATCTTGAATTGGGACAAGAACAGTCGTTACTGCCCTATGTGCGGAGTTCCCACCGTACAGGTCTCTCCTATCGCCAAGCGTTGCCCAAAATGCCGTCAGGAATTCTATCCGCGTATATCTCCGGCAGTGATAGTTCTCATAAAGAAAGAAGACAAAGTTCTGTTAGTCCATGCAAAAAATTTCAGAGGACAGTACAAAGGACTTGTTGCAGGATTTTTAGAGGCTGGTGAGACTCTGGAAGAATGTATCCGTCGCGAAGTTATGGAAGAGACAGAACTGAAAATCAAAAACCTCAGATACTTCGGCAGCCAACCGTGGCCTTATCCAAGCGGCATAATGATAGGTTTCATAGCAGACTATGAAAGCGGAACAATAAAACTTCAAGATGAAGAGCTTAGCGCAGGAGAATTTTATTCACGCGACAATATGCCTGAAATTCCGAAGAAACTAAGTATCGCAAGACAGATGATTGATGCCTGGTTAGACGGAAAAGTGTGAAGCAAACCGGTATATTATAGGCTTAAACACAATTTAATTTGCATTTAATAAAAACTATATCCCTACTTTTTATTAACTTTGCGAAGTTATTATTTTAACCAATAAACTTATATGCAGGAAAAGATTATTATTCTCGACTTCGGTTCACAGACTACACAGCTCATCGGTCGCCGTGTCCGCGAACTGAACATGTATTGCGAGATTGTTCCCTACAACAAGTTCCCACACAATGACCCGTCTGTTATTGGTGTAATCCTTTCAGGAAGTCCATTCTCCGTTTACGATGAAAAGGCCTTTAAGGTTGACCTTACTGACATACGTGGCAAATATCCTATCTTGGGTATATGCTATGGCGCACAGTTTATGGCATACACCAACGGAGGAAAAGTTGAACCAGCCAACACACGCGAATACGGACGTGCACACTTGGCCAAATTCGACCATCAGAATCCTCTGCTAAAGGATATACGTGAAAATTCACAAGTGTGGATGAGTCATGGTGATACAATCACAGCAATACCTGAAAACTTCGAAATCATAGCTTCCACCGACAAGGTAGCAGTTGCAGCTTATCAGGCAAAGAACGAGAAACTTTGGGGAGTACAGTTCCATCCGGAAGTATTCCATTCGGAAGACGGAACACAGATTCTTAAAAACTTTGTAGTCGATATCTGTGGCGGTAAGCAGGATTGGAGCGCAGCTTCATTCATAGAAACTACAGTAGCCGAACTAAAGGCTCAGCTTGGCGATGACAAGGTAGTACTTGGTTTGAGTGGTGGTGTTGACTCATCAGTAGCAGCTGTTCTTCTTAACAAGGCTATCGGAAAGAACCTTACTTGTATCTTTGTTGACCACGGTATGTTGCGTAAAAACGAGTTCAAGAACGTGCTTCACGACTACGAATGCCTTGGCCTTAACGTAATAGGCGTTGACGCAAGCGAGAAGTTCTTCAGCGAACTGGCTGGTGTTACAGAACCTGAACGTAAACGTAAGATTATAGGTAAAGGCTTCATTGATGTATTCGACGAAGAAGCTCACAAGATACAGGACGTAAAATGGTTGGCTCAGGGTACTATCTATCCTGACTGCATTGAGTCTCTTTCTATTACAGGTACAGTAATCAAGAGTCACCACAACGTAGGTGGTTTGCCTGAAAAAATGAACCTTAAACTTTGCGAACCATTGCGTCTGTTGTTTAAGGACGAAGTTCGCCGTGTAGGTAGAGAACTTGGAATGCCTGAACATCTTATCACTCGTCATCCTTTCCCAGGTCCAGGTTTGGCTGTACGTATTCTTGGCGATATCACTCGTGAGAAAGTACGTATCCTTCAGGATGCAGACGATATCTTCATTCAGGGACTGCGTGACTGGAAGACTAAAGATGCAGAAGGAAACGAAACATCTTTGTACCATCAGGTATGGCAGGCAGGTGTTATCCTGTTGCCTGTACAGAGTGTAGGTGTAATGGGTGACGAACGTACTTACGAACGTGCCGTTGCATTGCGTGCCGTAACAAGTACAGATGCCATGACTGCCGACTGGGCTCATCTTCCATACGAGTTCATGGCAAAGGTTTCTAACGATATCATCAACAAAGTAAAAGGCGTAAACCGCGTTTGCTACGATATCTCTTCAAAACCACCTGCAACAATAGAATGGGAGTAATTTAAACCCTATTTATAGCCTTTCTAAAGGTATTTTGAGTAGCCTCAACTTGAAAAAAGTTGGGGCTATTTTGTTGATATACAGCTGAAAAGCACGCTACAAGCCACCTGGCACATATTTTTACACTTATGTTAATGTATTTAAATTGACACCAGTTTTTGACACCACTTATATATTAAATATTTTCTATCATTAATAATACCAAAATAAAAATGAAAAAGCTATCAGTAAATGCATCTATAATCTTCCGTTATCATTCCATTCCCCGTAGAGAAGTCCTTTTCGGGTATTTTCTATGAATTTGTTCAGACGACTTTCAAAAAGTTCGGGCTGATTTCTCTTGATCTGGATGGTATCAATTCTAATCCGCTTATATAAATCAGGAAATTGGCAGAAGTTGTTCCACACTATCGGGTCAGATTGTAGTCTTTGTAATATATCCTTGTCTATTATGAAACCATTAAGTGACATATCCGGTAGAACGGCTCTTCCGGCATCGGTCATCAGTCCTAAACGTTCCATTCTGCGGCATCTTTCTTTGTTGAGCTCAGACCAATTGCTTCTTGGCTTTCGTGGACAAAGTTTCTGGGCTGTTACATCATCTGCTATTTTCTTAGTAGTACTGTCTATCCAGCCGAAACAAAGGGCTTCTTCTACAGCATCGATATACCAGAAAGTATTATCATCTGTAGGTCTTCCACGTTTCACAACTACCCAACATTCATTCTCTGTTTTATGGTTCTGTATTAACCATTCACGCAGCTCGGTTCTTGATTTGACATCCAATAAATTATGAATTTCCATTGTTTGTTGTTTCAATTTGCATTTTGCAATGTTGATCTCCCCGTAAAATGGATTCGCAGATTGTTACCCGAAATGCCTTGTCTTTCCATAATGAATGCAAGACGTAAAGAATGCTTTGCTTGGAACACTCACAAAGTAA
>CALUIE010000041.1 GCA_944320605.1 uncultured Phocaeicola sp.
CAACACACATGTGTTCAACTTCGTGTGAATAAGTCATATTCTTTACGTTTTTATTGATAATAAAAAAATAAGTTATTGCGTAACTTTTGAATAGCACACTTGCTTTTCCGAACGCAAATTTACTTCTTTTATTCTTTTCTGCAATTCCCCGGCGCAAACTTTTTCTTACAATTTACAATTATTTGCTTTACGGATAATCATTTTGTAAAGTCGGCTTGACAAAATGTTTGTACATGTTGCTGTAGATAAAAACGATGGCGAGCAGTTTTTGCCTGTGCCATCGTTTTTCTTATAATGATAACGCTTCTGGTCAGTTTTTCTTTTGGTAAGTTGAGACTACTTTTTCGCTGTCTCCGTCTTCATTATAATTCTCTGTTAAAACCAGCTTGTCTGATGTCAAAGAGGTGATTTCGGTGATGTCCTCCTCGTAATCGATATCAATCAATTTTTTACCGTCTAGCCTGACTGTCATGCCCCAGTCGTAATGCCAGTCATCATCATTCTCACGATAAAAGTAGTAATCGGCATCGTATATGCCTTCTTCATCTGTAGCTGTTATGATTAATTTTTCGGAGCCTTCTTCCGGGGTGTCGAAGTCATAGTTCCATTCTTCTTTACCTTTCCCGTCCTCGGCTGTATCCCATGTATATACTTGGTGCAGTAGTATCCATTCTCCTTCCAGTTCCTTAATGTTCTTTACGGGGTCATCTCCGTCTTCGCTACAAGAAGTCAAGTTCACACTCAGTAAGACGGCCATTAGTGCCAGTCCAAAAAGTCTTAATGTTTTCATTGTTTGTTTGGTTTTTCCGCCGGACTTCCTGCGGCCTGTTAGTAATAATATAAGGTGTGGAAGCCATATTGCCAAAGTTTTTCACCGACAATAACATCTTTTTTTAGTTTAGCGCAAATGTATTAATTAATAATTAAAAAATACCCCCCCGTGTTAATTTGCGTTAAATGTTAGATTATTTATTTATCAGTAACAAAAAAAAGAAAGACCATTTGTCATAACGTAAAAATGGTCTTTCGGAAATGTCTTATTTCTGTAGTGTAAATACAAACTCCAGTCCTCCGTTTGGAGCATTCTTCGCAAATATTGTTCCTCCGTGGAACAATACTGCATTCTTTACGATAGCCAGTCCTAAACCTGTACCGCCAAGTTTTCTTGAACGTCCTTTATCAACTCTGTAAAAGCGTTCGAAAAGTCTTGTCAGATGTTCTTCTTCCACTCCGACTCCCGAATCTGAGAAACTGAAATAATAGAAAGTATCGTCCTCACGGAAACAGTTTATGGTGATTTGTATATTGGTTCCTGCGTATGCGATTGCGTTGTCCATTAGGTTTCTGAATATGGAGTATAGCAATGAGTGATTACCGTTGATCATCAGTGCTTGTGGCATCAGATTTATTACCTTGATATGTTTTTCCTCCAGTCCTAAGTTTACTTCATTGATAATGTTTTCTACCACAAGACTGAGGTTGACTGCTTCTCTTTCCATCATCTCCGGTGCCTCATCCATTCTTGTCAGTACTGAGATGTCGCGCAGTAGGGTTGTAAGCCTGTTGCTCTGTGCGTAGCTCCTTTCAAGGAATGTTTTTACGGTCTCTTTGGGAATGTTAGGATTACTGAGAATTGTCTCCAGATATCCTTGTATGCTACTTACAGGTGTCTTCAGTTCATGTGCAATGTTCTGTGTAAGCTGTCTCTTCAGTCGTGCCTGTTCTTCTTCCTGTGTTATGTCGTTTATAGATATTTCGAACGACAAGTCCTGAAAGATGATACATTCTATAGTGAATGTTCGTGCATTCTTGTTGAGGTGAATAGCTACTCTTTTTTCTTCTTTGCTGTAGTTGCCTTCATTTTTGTTGAGAAACTCTATTATCGGTTTAAGCTCCGGGATTGTGAATATTTCATCGGTAGAGCTTAGGTTACGGTCGGAGATATTGTTAATGTACTGAGTAAACAGACTGTTTACTAAAATTTCCTTTCTCTCTTTTGTGAATACTCCAAGTCCTTCGTGTGAGGTTTGTAAGTGCGAAATCAGCTTCTCTCTTTCAATATATAGTGCCTCCTTGGCTCTGTGAAGTCTTTTGTATATAGTAATGATGTGTTGCGATATTTCTCCCAATTCGTTTTTAGGGAAGGTTCGCAGTATATCCATGTCTATAGGCTCATTCTTGTCGGCCTTTAGTGCGAATTGTTGCAGATTAGTTATGGATTTTCCTAATTTGAAGGTGAATCTGTAAAATATCACCATCAGTACTATACATATAAGTATGGTAAACCATATATATCCCATGTCGGCTTCAAGATGCTCTGTCAGGCTTACGTTGTAAGGCAGTGCCGAGCGTAAGATTATACGGTGTTTCGGGAAGTATTTTGCAGAATAGAAAAACTCTTCACCATCAATACTTTCAGAGAATCTGTTTATGGCATAACCACTACCATACATAAGGGCATCCTGTACTTCTTTTCTCGATGAGTGGTTCTGGAATTCCTCAAGTTTTTTGTCGGTAGAATCAAAAATAACTTTACCTTCCGGAGTTATTATAGTTACCCTAAGATTGGGAATCATGTGGGTCATTATGTAATGTTTCAGCGAGTCTAATGAACCGGCATCAGCCATATAACTGTATAGCTGTTCATTGTAGTTCTGCAATTCTGTGTTTAGCAGTTCTGTCTTGTATGATTTTTCACGTTGGTATTGGAACTGCATGAAACATGCCGCAAATGCAACGAATAGTGTTATGACAGACAGAAACAACTTACGGCTGAAAGTGAGGAGACGTATGTTAAACTTTGTCATTTTTACGTTTTCAATTAATTATTCACATTCGAAACAATATCCATATCCCAGACGTGTAACAATGTATTTGCCGTATTCTCCTATTTTCTTTCTGAGTCGTGTGATGTTTACGTCGATAGTGCGGTCCAGTACATATACCTCGTCATGCCATACTTTAGCCAGTATGTCCTCGCGTGAAAATACTCGTCCCTGATTTTGCAGAAGGAGAAGCAGTATTTCAAATTCTTTCTTTGTCAGTGAGATTTCTTCCCCCCGTATCACTACTTTTTTCTTGCCTGAGTCAACTACCAAATCCTTGAATATCAGTTGGTCATTACTCTTGTTTTGTACATTCGCTGTACGCCTTATTACAGCTTTTACTCTTGCCAATACCTCTCTTAAAGAAAATGGCTTGGAAATGTAATCGTCTGCTCCTAAGTTAAATCCGGTTAGTGTGTCGTTTTCCGTGTCCTTTGCTGTAATGAAAATAATAGGGATATTTGCCGTATCCTTGTTTTTTTTCATCATACTTGCCATTCTGAAACCGGAAATTTCGCCCATCATTACATCCAGTAGCAGTACGTTGTATTGAGTAAGGTCAAGTTTCAGAGCTTCTTCTGCCGAATTGGCTGTATCAACCAAATAGCCTTCGGTCTCTAAATTGAATTTCAAGATTTCACACAAATCTTCTTCATCATCTACGACTAAAATTTTGTAATCGTTCATAATGCCTTTATTTATTGTTTCACAAATGTATTCAATATTATTTTCAAGTGCAAAGATGATGCGATTTTATTACTGATGTGTGAAATAAATGTTACATTTATATTACAATACCGGTTTCGTGAATTCGCCTGCTATTGATCTGCTCATTTCGTTTCTTACTTCGCGCGGTGTAAGCCCATGTCCGAGCAGGAACATCAGTTTGGTCAGAACACTCTCTACTGTAGCGTCATAGCCGCTTATCACTCCTGCGTCAAGAAGATGGAGTCCGGTTTCGTAACGTCCCATTTCCACCATTCCTGTCTGACATTGCGTTATATTAACTATTACAATTCCGTTACGTGTTGCCTCGGCAAGCAGTTTTATGAACCATTCCTTCTGCGGTGCGTTTCCGGAACCGTAAGTTTTCAGCACAACGGCTTTCAGTCCGGGAGTATTGAGTACAGTACGTACCAGTTTTTCCTGTATTCCAGGGAAGATGGTCAATACCAGCACGTTGGTGTCGAATACGTAATGGGGGTGCATAGGTACACCGGGTTGTACTTTCTTTATTTTGTCATACTCATATTTTATGTGTATTCCGGCGGTTGCAAGAGCAGGGTAATTGTATGAACGGAAAGCGTTGAAATTCTCCGCATTGATTTTTGTTGTGCGGTTGCCCCTTAACAAATGGTTTTCGAAAAAGATACATACTTCCGGTACCACGGCTGTTCCGTCCGGATGTTTTGCGGCGGCTATTTCTATCGATGTGATAAGATTTTCTTTGCCGTCGGTACGCAATACCCCTATAGGCAATTGGCTGCCTGTAAGGATTACCGGTTTGCCCAGGTTCTCAAGCATGAAGCTCAGGGCCGAGGCCGTATATGCCATCGTGTCTGTTCCGTGCAGTATCACGAAACCGTCGAAGTTGTCATAATTATAGTCTATGATTTTCACCAGTTTGGCCCAAAGGGCAGGTTCCATATCAGACGAGTCGATAGGTGGGTTAAACTGATATGACGAAATACGATAGTTGAATCTTTTCAGTTCAGGAACGTTTTCCTGTAATTGGTCGAAATTGAATGCTTCCAGTGCCCCTGTCTCAGGGTTTTCTATCATTCCTATGGTACCACCTGTGTATATAATCAGTACTGACGGGTAATACGGTTTAATCATAATGCAGTTTTTGTATCTTTGTTGTTTGCGCAAAGATAGGAAATTTATGTCTTATTTAAAAATGTTAATCGGATTAATTCGTGTAAAACTATATCTTATTGTCAATTGTTGGATGCTAATGTTGCTTGATATATTACAGTTTTACTGACTATTTGTAAGGATATATCGTGCTGCATTATTAGTTTGTATGTATAAAGTATTTGTTTGTTATATTGATGACTTTTTAGAAGTTTTGGCGAAGTGAGACATAGTATGAAGAATATATTTAGATTCAAATATGTTGTTTCTATTGAAGTTTTCTATTTCGGAATATTGTGATATATATAAAAATAGTAATAAAACTGTAATAGTAGTGAATATAAATAAATGTATAATATAAGTATTTGGTTAATATTTTGTAATTTCGTAAAATCCATAAAAAGTGTATATTTATGAGTTTATCAACGTTTTTCCTATTGTTTTTTTATATAATCAAACCAATAAACTATATATTGATTACAAAAAATTAACATAAATATAATGGCGTTGAATTGTTTTATTTTCTAAAAAAACAGTATTTTTGCTGCTACACTAATTTATTAATAATTTCTATGTTTAATTTTTAAAACTACATTTATGAAAAAGATTAATGTAATTCTTGGCGCATCACTTTTGTTGATGGCTACTTCATGTAAAGTTCACATGGCTACTTCCACCTCAATGCCTATTGACACAGATATCATCAGTCGAAACACTGCTGATTTGACAGTTTCGCAAGAAAAAGTTTCCACCAAATATTTCCCTACAAAGCAGGAACGTAAGATGGGGCTTAATTTCATCAAGCAGAATGCTGTGGCGGAAGTTCTTGAAAAGAATGGTAATGCTGATGTATTGGTACATCCTCAGTATGTCATAGAGAAAAAGAACTATATTTTCCGTTCAAAGATTTTGTCTGTAAAGGTGAGCGGATATCCTGCATTCTTCAAAAATATCAAACCAGCAGAGCCACAGAAAACTATTGTAAACCAGGTAGTAAATAATTGATTATGAATAAGAGTGTATTGCTGTTAATATGTGTGGCCTTGTTTTCATCATGTAAGGTTACGCAGAAAATGGCCGTAACCGCTCCAGTTGAAGATGTTGGTGTCCACCAATATCCTACTGTTGCAGACCTGGATGTAAAGCCTCAAAAGGTCACAAAAACAGAGGAGTGGAATTACGTGCCTTTCAATTGGGGGCAGCCTTCCTTAGAAATAAGAAAAGGCAACATGATAGCCGAAATGGTAGAGACGAATGGGGGAGATGTACTTCTCGAACCTCAAACTGTATATACTAAAAGGGCGTTTGGTAAACGTTCGTTGACTGTAAGTGGATTTGTGGCTTCGTTCGATAATTTCAGAAAAGCCACGGACGAGGATTTGGAAGCTCTTGAGATAGGGTATAGGAATAGTGAAAGACCTGTTTATAATGTTGCGAAGAAACCTTTATTCCCAAATTTGATGAAGAAGGTCAAGACTTCTAAGAAAGGAGCCGGAAATGAATATAAAGTTGTAGTAGGATTTACAGGTAATGGTTTGGTAGGCCATGACGACAGTAATGGGCGAAAGATGGGATATAATGTGGGGTTTGAATATAAGAGACATACTCCGTCAAATTTTTATTATAACGCAGGTATTGGATTTGCCGGTAGAGGATTTGATGTTAGTGAAACTACCCTTATGTCTCACGTTATAAACCTTATGCCGGCAGGTGTAGGATATAATTATCCTATAAACGACAATCTGTCTGTATATGCTAATTTAGGTTGGTATATGGATATTTCAATGAGTGAGAACTTAGATTATGATAGATATGAAATTGATACGAGTGGTATTTTCGATACTGGTTTCAGATATGGTATAGGCGTTAAATATGGCAAGTTCTCGTTGGAACTGATGAATTATAGCGGATTGATTGATAGAATTTATGATGAAGATTACGAGAGATATTATAAACAGAAGAGTTTAACGTTTAGCCTTGGAATATCTTTTTAATGTACTCTGTAATAACGAATAAAAAATGCGGGAACTTAAAAAGGGTTCTCGCATTTTTTATTGAATATTGTTCTTTGTAATGTTATTCTTTTTCCAAATCTCTTTTCAGCCTTTCTATTGCACTGTCAGTATTCCCGTTTTCTTCATTGAGCAGAATCACAAAACGGCTCCCTATGATGCAGCCTGCGGCGTGTGCCGCTGCAGCCTTGTATGTTCGCCGGTTGGAGATACCGAAACCTATCATACGCGGGTTGCGGAGGTTCATGTCTTCTATTCTCTTGAAGTATTCCTGTTTTTGAGTATCAAAGTCTTTTTGTTCCCCGGTAACGGCAGCTGATGATACCATGTAAATAAATCCATTTGTATTATCATCTATAAGGCGGATTCTTTTTTCCGATGTTTCGGGGGTAATTAGCATTATAACTTTGATGCCGTACTTTTCGGCAACGGGCTTTACGAACTGCATGTACTCAGCGAAAGGCAGGTCGGGGATGATTACTCCGTCAATACCCGTATGATGGCAACTCTCGAAAAACGAGTCTGTTCCGTATTGCATTATCGGATTGAGATAGCCCATCAGGATTAGAGGTATGCTCACTGTGTTGCGGATACCTTCCAGTTGTGCGAAAAGGCCGGTCAGTGTCATGCCGTTGCGTAGTGCCTGACATGACGCGTTTTGAATCACTGGACCGTCTGCAAGAGGGTCGCTGAAGGGTATTCCAATCTCAATCATATCCACTCCGTTCTTTTCGAGCAAGATTATCACTTCTGCTGTATTGTCGGCTTTAGGTGCGCCTGCACAGAAATAGATTGAGAGAATGTCATGTTTCTTTTTGCTGAAGAGTTCGTTTATTCTGTCCATAGTTGTATTGTTTTTATAGTGTCCTTAATTGTTTTATGAATTCGGCGATGGCTTCGGTGTCTTTCATTCCAGGAGCTGTCTCGAAACCGCTGTTGATGTCTATTCCGGCAAACGACGGATGGCGGAATGATGAAATCTGCTTCAGGCTTTCCGCCCTTATTCCACCGCTTAGTAAGAATGGTGTCTTTCCGTGATAGCTCTGTGTGAGCGTCCAGTCGAAAGTCTTACCTGATCCACCATAGGCTGCGCAAGGTGTGTCGAACAGATAGTATCGGCACAGCCCGTCGTATGGGGCGGTTAAAGTGTCGGCGTTGCCGGTCTTTAGAGAGAAGGCTTTTATTATTTCTATGCCTTTGCTTCGTATGGCTCTGCATTGCTCGGGCGATTCATTTCCGTGTAGCTGCACGATGTTGAGCCCGAACTCTTTTACCTTATATAATATATAGTTCGTATCG
Source organism: uncultured Phocaeicola sp. (assembly GCA_944320605.1). GTDB lineage: Bacteria > Bacteroidota > Bacteroidia > Bacteroidales > Bacteroidaceae > Phocaeicola. The sequence continues at coordinate 7,994 of CALUIE010000041.1, forward strand.
CTGTTTACGAACACTCCTACACGGAGTGATGAAGTCGGCATGTATTCCGGAACTGCATCTGCGAAACGAGGAGAGGAAGGGTGGAAGATGAAACCTGTCATGTCCGGTTTCAGTTGGTCCAATGCTCTTATATTGTCGGCATATTTCATGCCGCATACTTTTATAATCATCTTTTGTATGTATTGTATTTTGTAATGACGGTATTCAATTGGTGTGACACGTACGTGTTACACGCGTTACACGTTCGTGCCACACGCGTCGCACGTTCGTGTTACGCTCGTTACACGTACGTGTGACGATAATTAAATCGTGGCATTTCATCATTTTATTTTTCTTTTCATGTCTTGAATAAGTATTTTAAGCGTATTTGCGGGGTCTTCGGTTTTCATAAACGATTCTCCCATGAGGAATCCGTTGTAGCCTGCCTGTCTGAGTGTGATGATGGTGTCTGCTTCGGAGATTCCGCTTTCCGATATGTGCGGTATTCCTTTCGGGAGTCTTTCGGCAAGGCGGAATGAGTTTTCCACATCGGTATGGAAGCTGCCAAGATTGCGGTTGTTCACCCCGATGAGGTCGATACATTCTGTTACATATTCCAGTTCATCTTCCGAATGTATTTCCAATAAAACTTCAAGTCCCAGTCTGTGTGCCATTTCTGCAAGGCGTTTACATTCGTTCTTTTCAAGTGCGGCGGCTATCAGGAGTATGGCATCTGCCTGAATGGCTACGGACTGTAATATCTGATATTCCGATATGATGAAGTCTTTTCTCAGGATAGGGGTGGTTGGAGCTGAGAGGCGTGCTTTAAGAAGGTCGCCTTCGCTGCCTCCAAAGAAATCTGTGTCTGTCAGGACTGACAGTCCTGCAGCTCCGGCTTCGGCATATCCTCCGGTTATCAGCCGGACATCGGCTTCGCTGTTTATCCAGCCCTTTGAGGGGGAACGTCTTTTGAATTCTGATATTATTCCGGTGGGGGATGACATTATCGAACGGCTGAGGCTTAAAGGCTCTCGTGTTTCACGCATGGCTACTATGGCTTCGAGCTGCTTCATGCTTACGGCTTCCATCTGCCGGCTGATTTCCTTGCGCTTGTTGGCTATTATCTGTGTGAGAATATCTTCTTTCATACTGGTAGAGTGATTATTGGTTTATCTCGATGAATTTCTTGAGTGTCTGCATCGCACGTCCGCTTTCGAGCGATTCGCGTGCCTTGGCTACACATTCCTCTATCGGGAGTTGCGGCTCTATTGCCTGTATGGCGAAGGATGCGTTGATGAGTACACACTCTGTCTGTGCTTTTGTGGCATTGTTGCTTAGTACATTGTCGAAAATCTCTGCCGCTTCGCGTGTAGTGCTTCCTCCGTAGAGTTCTTCGCGGCGTGCTATGGTGAAACCTATATCGGAAGGTTTGCAGATGGTTTCATAACGGTTGGTCATTACCTTGAACTCGTCGGTGAGTGATATTTCGTCGTATCCGTCAAGATTGTTTACTACTGCGAAACCTATTCCGAGACGTTGCAGGGTGTTGGTGTACAGACGCATCAGTGTAAGGTCGGCCACTCCGAGCAACTGATATGCAGGGATGCATGGATTTACGAGAGGGCCGAGCAGGTTGAATATGCTTCTTACTCCGAGTTCCTTTCTTACGGATGCAACGGTCTTCATAGCCGGATTGAAGAGAGGCGCGTGCATATATACCATTCCGCATTCTTCCATAGACTTTCTCAGGCGGGAATTGTCGTTGGTGAATTTCACTCCGTGTTCTTCCATTACGTTGCTCGCTCCGCTCACGGAGGTACTGCCGTAGTTGCCGTGTTTGGCTACCTTATATCCGGCTCCTGCCACTACGAAGCAGGCGCATGTGGAGATATTGAATGTGTTCTTGCCGTCACCTCCCGTGCCTACTATGTCGATTGGTCTGTATTCGCTCAAATCGACATTGACACGTGTGCTGAGGAGTGCTTCGCGGAAACCTATCAGTTCTTCTACTGTTATTCCCCTCATCTGGAAGACAGTGAGGAGTGATGCTATCTGGGTGTTGTTGTATTTCTCTCCCGTTATGTTTTTCATGAGCGAACATGCTTCATCGCGTGTAAGTTCCTCATGATTGAATAGTCGTTTAAGTATTTCTTTCATTGTAGCAGTTTATTTAATTAATAATTAAGAATGAATAATTAATAATTAGGTGGATTAATTAATTAAATTCGTTGACCGTTGGTTTTTAATTTTCTCGAATCCAGTTTTCTATTATCTTCTTTCCATCGGGTGTGAGTACCGATTCCGGGTGGAACTGAATTCCTCGTACATCGTATTCTTTATGTCGGATTGTCATTATGTAGCCTTCCGCGCTTACGGCTGTCACTTCCAGACAGTCGGGGAGAGAATCGTTATCAACAACCCATGAGTGGTATCTTCCTACGGGGATTTCTTCTGGCAGACCGTTGAAAATATAGTCATCTGCCATGATGCGGATTTTGCTCTGTATTCCGTGATAGACTTCTTTCAGGTTTATCAGTTTTCCTCCGAACACTTCGCCTATAGCCTGTTCGCCAAGGCATACGCCGAGGATAGGCTTGCGTCCGGAGTAGGTACGTATTACGTCGAGAAGGAGTCCTGCCTCTTCGGGTATTCCCGGGCCGGGAGAGAGGAGTATCTTGTCGAACTCCTCAAGTTCTTCCATACTGAAACAGTCGTTTCTGAGTACTGTCACTTCTGCGCCAAGTTCCTTTACGAGGTGGCTTAGGTTGTATGTAAATGAGTCGTAGTTGTCAATGATTACTATTTTCATTTTATTTAGTTTTTAGTGTTTTATAATTTCTCTGCCAGTTCAATGGCTTTTCTCAGTGCTCCGAGTTTGTTGTTTACTTCCTGCAGTTCGTTTTCTACATTGCTTTTTGCCACTATGCCGCCTCCTGCCTGAAACCAAAGTTCGTTGTTGCGGCTCACGAATGTGCGTATTGTTATCGCCTGATTAATGCTTTTACCGTCTAAGCTGATGAAACCTATACATCCGCCGTAAACGCCACGGTTGTGTGGCTCGTACTTGCTGATAAGCTGCATAGCCATTACTTTTGGGGCTCCGCTCAGTGTTCCTGCCGGAAAAGTGTCGATGAATGTACTTACAGCGTCGGCTCCGGTGTTTACTTTTCCGCTCACACGGCTCACGAGGTGTATCACGTGGCTGTAGTATTGAGGCTCCTTGTAGAAATTAACTTTCACATCGTGGCAGTTGCGGCTAAGGTCGTTTCTTGCCAGATCTACCAGCATGACGTGCTCGGCATTCTCCTTTGGGTCGGCAAGCAGGGCCTCTGCTGCTTTGCGGTCGGCTTCCTTACTTCCTGTCCTTTTGGTGGTTCCTGCAATCGGATCGATGCTTGCTATGCCGTCCTCAATCTTGCAATGAGTTTCAGGTGACGAACCGAAAATTCTGAATCCGCCGAAATCGAAATAGAACAGGTATGGCGACGGGTTTATGCTCCGTAAGGCACGGTAGAGCTTGAAGTCATCGCCTTCGTATCTCTGTATAAACCGTCTTGACATGACTATCTGAAATACGTCGCCTCTCATGCAGTGACTTATTCCGCGGCGTATGTTCTCGCGATGTTCGTCGTCGGTCAGTGTGCTGGTGGTTTCTCCTACAGCCCTGAACTCGTATGCTGTGAAGTTGCGGTTGTTTATGGCTTTTTCTATCTCGTCTATATGACTTGGTTCACCTGGCGACTGTAGTTCTAGCAGTACCATTTCGCTCTTGAATCCGTGGAAAACGATGAGGTATTTATATAATATGTATAGAATTTCCGGTGCGTCGTTCTTCGCGTCTATACTGTCCGGAACGTCTATGTTTTCGAAATAGCGGACAGCATTAAAAGTGGTATATCCATATACTCCGCAGTATGATGAATATTCACCTTCTATACCGAAATGTTCGAGGAAGGTATTAATGGCATTTCCCACGCTTTCCTTACCATTTATAGATGTTTCTTCTGTCGTTCCGTCGGGGTAAGCGGCGATGGCTTTCCCGTGGTTGATGCTTATGCTTGCTATCGGGTTGAGGCCGATGAAGGACTTGTTGTTCTCCGTTCCGTGATAGTCCGAACTCTCCATCAGTACGCTTTGAGGGAAAAGGTCACGCACTTTCAGATATGTGCTTACCGGGGTATGTAGGTCGCCTAATATTGATTTGTGTGTGGTGGTGTATTTGTATTTTGTATTCATCTTTGAATAATTAAGAATTAAAAATTAACAACTCTTATACTTCAGATAAGTTTCAATATCCTTGTCGCCTCTTCCCGACACTGTAAGTACAACAATATCTGTAGGCTTGAAGTTCATTTTTTCCAATGCTCCCAAAGCATGTGCCGATTCAAGAGCTGGTATAATGCCTTCCAGAAGGGTGAGCTCGTAGGCAGCCTTGATTGCCTCGTTATCGTTTATAGCCAATACTGTAGCCCGGTGTTCTTTGGCCAGGTTTGCGTGCATAGGACCTATTCCAGGATAGTCCAGACCGGCAGAGATGGAATAAGGTTCGAGAATCTGTCCGTTGGCATCCTGCATCACCAGAGTCTTGAATCCATGAATGATACCGATTTTGCCTAATTGGATTGTGGCAGCCGACATACCGCTGTTCAGTCCCATACCGCCTGCTTCGGCAAGTACTATTTTCACTCTCTCATCGTCCAGATAGTGGAATATTGTTCCAGCAGCATTGCTTCCACCGCCTACACATGCCATCAGATAATCAGGATAATCGCGTCCTTCCTGCTCCATGAGCTGCTTCTTGATTTCTTTGCTGATGACGGACTGAAGTCTTGCCACCATGTCAGGATAGGGGTGAGGACCTACTGTAGAGCCTATCACATAGTAAGTGTCAGAAGGATGACAACACCAGTCGCGTATGGCTTCGTTTGTGGCATCCTTCAGAGTCATGTTGCCGGAAGTTACCGGGCAGACAGTGGCACCAAGCATCTTCATACGTTCCACATTTACGTGCTGGCGTTCCACATCGGTTTTTCCCATATACACTATACATTCCATTCCCATTAGTGCGCAGACCGTCGCTGTAGCCACGCCGTGCTGACCTGCTCCCGTTTCTGCTATAATTCTGGTCTTTCCCATACGTTTGGCAAGCAGCACCTGACCTATAGCATTATTGATTTTGTGGGCTCCAGTGTGGTTCAGGTCCTCTCTTTTCAGATAGATCTTACAGCCGTATTTCTCGGACAGGCGTTTGGCAAGATAGAGTGGGGAAGGGCGTCCCACATAGTCTTTCAGCAACTGTACGTATTCTTTCTTGAATCCTTCATCTTCAAGCACTTTTGAATATGCTTCCTGAAGTTCGCTTACACATCTGTGCAGTATTTCGGGGATGTATGCTCCACCGAATTCTCCGTAATAACCTTTTTCGTTTACTTGATAAGATTTCATATCGTTGTTGTTTTAAAAATTGTTTTTGAAAATGCAAAAAAGCAGAACGGGCTGCCGTAAAGTACGACAGCCCGCTCTGCTTTTTTAAAATTACTTATATTTTTTAATTTGGTATATACACGCGACTGATGCCCTTACGACTTTTGGAGTTGTAAGTGGCGCCACCAGAAGAATGTATTTACCATTGAATTTGTCATAAATGTTATGTTGTTTCTTGTTTCTGCGGCAAATGTATGTATTATTTTTTATAATCCAAACATTTGGCTGATTTTTTATTGAAAATATTTCACTTTGACTCCGACATTCTTGCAGTCGGCGCCCATTGGCGGATTTTCCTTGAATATGGTTATCTCTATGCTTTTGATGGTTGGGAAGTCAGTGAACAGACGTTGGGATATCCTGTAAGCCAGATGTTCAAGGAGTTTTGCCGGTATATTCATTTCTTCCTTTACAGTATCATGTATCTCTGCATAATTGATTGTTCCTTCAAGATTGTCTGTAGCAGCAGCTTCACTGAAATCTGTTTCTATGTCAAGACTGACTTTATACTCTGCACCAACGGCGTTTTCTTGTGGAAGTACGCCATGAAATGAGTAGAATTTCATCCCATTTAGGATGATGTTCATTGATTGGGCTTTCATATATGATATGGTTTAAAAGAAAAGGCGAAGAATCTGTTATTACCATGTATCTTCGCCTTAGTATTGTTATTTATGTTTTAAGTATATTATCCGCATCTTGAAGAACCGCAAGTTGTACAGATAAGACAGCCTTCCTGATAAACCAATGTTTCGTTTCCGCAGTTAGGGCATTTCATACCTTTGGCTTCTGTTCCGTCCTGTACATATTTCTTCAGGGCACGTTCAACACCGACCTTCCATGTGTTGATGTTTTCGCTGTCAAGCTGAAGTGAACCTACAAGTTTGATAACCTGATCGATTGGCATTCTCCAACGCAATACTCCTGAAATAAGTTTTGCATAGTTCCAGTATTCCTTGTTGAAACGTTCTGAAAGCCCCTCAACTGTCATCTTATAGCCGCGTTTGTTTTCGAACTGGAAGTCGTAACGTTTGTTTCCATTCTCATCAATGTTCTTGATGATTTTACCGCAAGTAACCGATTTAGGAAGTACTATACCTTCTTCATCATCTTGAAGACCGGTAAATATTTCGTATGGGTGACCGTTTAATAATCCTACAAATGCTACCCATTTTTCCTTGTTATTCTGGAAACGTACAACGTCTGCCTCAAGCACCTTAGGTCTTACTTCTACAACTTCAGGACGTTTGCATCTGCATTCCTCTTCTTCCTTACGTTTTTCATCCTTATCTGTCTTTTGTGTTGACACAAGAACTCCGGCGCGAGAGCCGTCACGGTAAACTGTACATCCTTTGCATCCTGAACGCCATGCTTCAACGTAAAGTTTGTTTACGAGTTCTTCATCGACAGTGTTAGGTAAGTTGATAGTTACACTGATGGAATGGTCAACCCATTTTTGGATGCGTCCCTGCATTTTTACCTTCATTAGCCAGTCAACATCGTTTGATGTAGCTTTATAATAAGGTGATTTGGCTACCAACTCGTCTATTTCTTCTTGAGTATAGTTCTTGGTAGTGTCCAAGCCGTTGATTTTCATCCAAGTCAGGAATTTATGGTGGAATACGATGTATTCTTCAAAAGCATCTCCTGTTTCGTCCACGAAATCAATTTTTACGTTCTCATCGTTAGGGTTGACTTTGCGGCGTCTCTTATATACAGGCATGAATACTGGTTCAATACCGGAAGTGGTCTGTGTCATAAGACTTGTTGTACCTGTTGGAGCAATAGTCAGACATGCGATATTTCTACGTCCGTATTTTACCATTTCCTCGTAAAGATTTGGATCTGCTTCTTTGATACGGTTTACGAAAGGATTGTTCTTTTCTCTTTCGCTGTCATATATTTCGAAAGCACCACGTTCTTTGGCCATAATAACAGATGAACGGTAGGCTTCAATAGCTATTGTTTTATGTACTTTTTCTGAGAATTCAGTTGCTTCTTCAGTTCCATATCTTAATCCCATAGCAGCCAACATATCTCCTTCGGCTGTTATACCGACTCCAGTACGTCTTCCAAGACCAGACTTTCTGTAAATCTTTTCCCATAGGTGACGTTCAGTATTTTTTACTTCGTCATTTTCCGGGTCAGAGTCAATCTTTTCAAGGATAAGACCTATCTTTTCCAATTCCAGGTCTATGATATCATCCATTATTCTTTGTGCATATCTGACGTGTGTTTTGAATAAATCAAAATCAAAATATGCGTCTTTTGTAAATGGATTGACAACGTATGAATAGAGATTTATTGCCAGTAATCGGCATGAATCGTATGGACATAATGGAATTTCACCACATGGATTAGTTGAAACTGTCTTGAAACCAAGATCTGCATAGCAGTCTGGAACTGACTCCTTTAATATAGTATCCCAAAACAATACACCAGGTTCAGCTGATTTCCATGCATTATGTACAATTTTTCTCCAAAGCTCGTTTGCATTGATTTCCTTGACAAATTGTGGCTTGTCTGAATCAATAGGAAACTTTTGTATGTAAGGTTTGTTTTCTACAGCTGCTTGCATGAATTCATCGTCAAGTTTTACAGAAACATTAGCTCCTGTAACCTTTCCTTCTGTCATTTTTGCGTCGATGAATGATTCTGAGTCTGGATGTTTGATTGAAACACTGAGCATAAGTGCTCCTCTACGTCCGTCCTGAGCAACTTCCCTTGTGGAATTAGAATAACGTTCCATGAAAGGGACAAGTCCTGTAGATGTTAGTGCAGAGTTTTTTACAGGCGAACCTTTTGGACGGATGTGTGACAAGTCGTGACCTACACCGCCTCTGCGTTTCATAAGCTGTACCTGCTCTTCATCAATACGGATTATGGCACCGTATGAATCTGCTTTCCCGTCAAGTCCAATTACAAAACAGTTTGATAATGAAGCGACTTGATAATCATTACCGATTCCTGTCATAGGGCTACCCTGAGGGACAATGTATTTGAAGTGGTCAAACAAGTCAAACAATTCCTGTGAAGTCATGCTGTTAGGATAGTTTGCCTCAATTCTTGCTACTTCATTGGCCAAACGCCAATGCATATCCCGTGGGGATTTTTCATAGATGTTTCCAAACGAATCTTTTACAGCATATTTGTTAACCCAAACACGTGCTGCAAGTTCGTCTCCATTAAAATACTCTAATGAAGCTTCGTATGCTTCGTTGTAGCTGTAAACCTTTTTTTCCACGATATTATATGAATAAGTTTATATCTTTTATTTTAATATAAGTTGAATATGATTGAATACTGCAAAGCTATTAATGTTTTTCTAATGAACAAAGAAAATGTATATAAAGTTATTAACAATGGAATAAAGTTTTCCGCATTATGTTTGTATTATCTTGATTTTTAATGCGTTATATAATTTGTATATCTATAAAGTTTTCTTTTTTGTGAAAGTTGTTATTCTTTGTGATTATTATAGTTTGAAACTATGGAAATGTTTGTTTTTTATATTATCTTTGTGAAAAAGATAATTTATATATGGAATCAATAAAAAATAGAAGGACAATACGGAAATACAAATCACAGAATATATCTGATGATTTGTTGAATGAATTGCTTCAGGAAGCATTCAGGGCATCTACAATGGGAAACATGCAGTTATATAGTGTAATTGTGACACGTAGTGAAGAAATGAAAGCCAAATTGGCTCCATTACATTTTAATCAGCCTATGGTTACAACAGCTCCGGTGGTATTGACTTTTTGTGCAGATTTTAATCGTTTCAGTTTATGGTGCAGACAGAGAAAGGCCGAACCAGGGTACAATAACTTTATTTCTTTTATAAATGCTCTTTCGGATACATTGTTGGTGACACAGAATTTCTGTACTTTAGCTGAAGATGCAGGTTTAGGTATCTGTTATCTTGGAACTACAATCTATAATCCGGAACCAATTATAGATTTACTTAATTTACCTGAGTTGGTTGTGCCTGTTGCAACAATTACTGTTGGCTATCCGGATGAGTGTCCAGCACAGCCAGATAGATTGCCGTTGAATGGAATTGTTCATTTGGAGACTTATAAACAATATTCTCCTGAAGATATAGATAATATATATGCGTATAAAGAGTCACTTCCCGAGAATCTGAATTTTATATCAATTAATAATAAAGAAACATTGGCACAGATTTTTACTGATATAAGATATAAAAAATCGGATAATGAATTTATGTCTTCAGGTTTGGTAAAAGTATTAAAAAGGCAAGGTTTCTTTGAAGACAGATAAAAAATAAGCCACCATTTTGGGTGGCTTATTTTTATCTTAATCTTAATGTTGCTTCTATTTCGTCTATTTCAGCTTTAAATGCTTTGTCAACATCTACTTGGTCCTTTACTATTTTACATGCATGTAAAACTGTAGCGTGGTCTTTCTTTCCAATCATCTGTCCTATTTTTGAGGAAGATGTTTCCGTGTGCTTTTTAGAAAGATACATTGCTACTTGTCTGACTTGTACAACTTCTCTTTTTCTTGTTTTAGTATGGATAGTAGAAGTATCCACCTTATAATAGTCGCATACTTTTTCTATAATATCCTCAACTGTAACAGGTTTGACTTCTGCGCATTTTACTGCTTTTCTTACTATTCTTTGTGTTAAATCTAAATCTATATCACGTTTGAATAGGATAGATTGCGCAAGCAAAGAGTTTACTATACCTTCAAGTTCACGAACGCTTTCATTGACATTTTCTGCGATATAGCTTATAACAGATTCTGATATTGATAATCCGTCTTTACGTATCTTGTTACGTAGGATATTTTTGCGAAGTTCAGTGTCAGGCTTTTCTAATTCAGCAACAAGGCCCCATTTGAAGCGTGTAAGTAAACGGTCTTCCATGCCTTGTAACATTACAGGAGCTCGGTCTGACGTTAATATAAGTTGTTTTCCGTTTTGGTGTAAATGATTGAATATATGAAAGAAGGTATTTTGTGTTTTTGTTACACCTGCAAATTCTTGTATATCATCAATGATAAGTACGTCTATAGTTTGATAGAAAGTTATAAAATCATTGAAATGATTGGTTCTTACGGAGTCTGTATATTGCACCTGGAACAAATGTGCTGATACATATAAAACTCTCTTTTCAGGATATAATTCTTTTATACGTGTACCAATAGCATTGACAAGGTGTGTCTTACCAACTCCTGATGGACCGTATATAAATAAAGGGTTGAATGTTCTTGCCGGGTTTTGTGCAACTGTTTCAGCCACGGTTCTTGAAAACTCGTTGCTTGTACCTTTAATGAAATTGTCAAAATTATAATTCGGATTTAAATGTGGATCCAAATCTTGTACAACTTGTGCCTGTAAAGGATTGGGTGTTTTATTTGCATTTTGTACACTTGTTTGTTGTACTGCTTGTGAACGTTTTGTTCCCTCTATATTTACTGTAATCTGATTTGTTTTGTCAGTGAGTATAGAATACATTAATTCTGTGCCTTCACCTATTTCTTTGTAAATAGCGGCACGAAGCAAACCAACGTACTTCTCTTCTAAATATTCATAAAAAAAAGGACTTGGTACCCCTATAGTTAACGCCTTGTTGTCGTATTTTAACGGGACAATAGGCTCAAACCATGTTTTAAAAGCCGTTGCGTTAACGTTGTCCCTTATAAATGAGAGACAGTTGTTCCATAGTGCAATAGCTTGATTCCCTTCAATCATATTCTATTTTATTTCTATAATCTAAATTTAATAAGCGAATTATCTATGTTGCAAATTTCGTAATCAAATTCTGAAAAAACAAATCTGTATTTTCTTGCTTTTCTTAAAAAAGTTATAAGTATTTGATTTTCAATACACTACACTGTTGTTGTTAAATATGCAAAATATATTTGTCTTAACTTTGTAATATATTGAAAATTAGACTTTTGTTTATTTTACTATTTCAATGTTATATTTCTTATGTATAAATATAATATGTTGAAAATCAGGAAAGAATAAGTTTATATCCTGTTCTATTTAGAAAGGATATTATTTAGATTACTTCTATTTAAGGCCTATTTCCCTTTTCTTCCGAATAATGAAAAATGGACATACCTTTTAGGATTTTCCTGTAGGTCTTTAAGCAAAGAAGCCGCGTTTGCAGATGTTGCGTTTAAGTTGTTGTAAAGTTCAGGATCGTTTAGTAGCAATCCAATAGTGTTGTCCTTATTGTTTAATTTGTCAGTGAGAGCATAAACATTTTTCAATGTTTCATCTATTTTGTTAAATGTTCCGGCATAGTCTATTCCTTTTAAATTTCCACTAATAACTTTCAAGTCTTCAGTGATTGTTGTAACATTGTTTGTTAGTGTTGGAATATCGTTCTTCATAATTTTTTCCAGATGGTTGCTTGTCTGATTTAAAGACGCTGTAATTTTTTCGGCATTCTTTATTGTATTTCCCAAAGCTGGATCTGCTAAAATTTTATTTAATGAAGATAATATAGAATCAAGTTTAGGCATCATTTTCTCCATCTGTGGTAATAATTCTTCTTCAGCTTTAGCCATAATACCATTGTTGGCGTATCCTATAATGGTATCACCTGGGGCTACTACAGTGTTTTCTCCATAATTCATTATGAGGTTCATTTTTACTGTACCAAGCATTTCTGTAACCAATTCGGCTTTACTGCCTGTTGGTATTTTTATGTTTTCATCCATTTCTATGCCAACAGTAATATGTCCTGGTTTGTTGAAATTATACTGAATATCTCTTACTAAACCTACTTTGAAACCATTTGCATAGACGGGACTCGATAGTGCCAATCCGTTAACATGTGTGTAATCTACATAGTAATAACTCTCGGATTTGAACATGTTTATTCCTTTAAGGTAATTAATCCCAACGAAGAGGATTATTAATGCTGCAATGGCTGCAATTCCTATTTTAAATTCTTTTTTCATAATTCTATTTTATATTAGTCGTGATTTTTAAATTCTTTTATTGCCTGATTGATGTTTATCTTTGTTCCGTTTTTAAAAGCTATTATAAAAGCGTCTTTGAATTTAGGATCTACTGTATTCTTTTTTATTTGTAATATCTTGTTATAGTTCTCATCTTCTGCATAAGTATATTTTATCATTCCGTTTTCTTTATACCAGCTTACAGGTTTTAATCCTTTAAACTGTTTGCTGTTTTGTGGTATAACTTTATCGGAAGCTAATATCTGAATCTTAAATACAGGTTTTGATGTTTGCTCCGTTTTTTTTGTTACATTTTTTCCTTTTGTTTCTTTTTCTGTTGTTACAGTTTGTATTTTTGGAGTATTGCCTTTGTAATTTAAAAATGCTTTATAAATGGCATTGGCTAAATCAGAAGTTCCTTTGTCGGACAATAAATATGTTTCCTCTGATGGGTTAGAAATATATCCAAGTTCTATAAGTACGCTTGGCATTGATGTTTCCCTTAATACAAGAAATCCTGCCTGGTGTACACCTTTGTCTATTCTGTTATATCCTTTGAAATGCTTTTGAATGAGTGTTGCAAAATTTACACTTTGTTCCATGTTCTTATCTTGCATGAATTCAAATATGATATAACTTTCTGACGAATTTGGATTAAATCCGGCATACCTTTGTTTATAGTCATCCTCTATTAATATTACAGAGTTCTCTTTTTTTGCTACTTCTAAATTTTCTTCTGTTCTGTGTAATCCAAGGGTATAAGTTTCTGTTCCTTTTACGTACGAATTGTTTCTTGCTACAGCGTTTGTATGTATAGATATGAAAAGATTGGCCTTCGCGTTGTTTGCTATATCTGCTCTTTTATGCAAAGGGACAAATATGTCGGATTTTCTGGTGTATATAACTTTTGTATCATTACAATTATTCTCAATCAGTTTCCCTAATTTTATTGCTACATTTAGATTTATATTTTTCTCTTTTCCTTTTCTTCCGACAGCTCCGGGGTCATTGCCTCCGTGTCCTGGATCTATAACAACAGTAAATTTGTCGTTTAACGTATTTCCTGTTGTCGGGTAAGAGAAAGTTAGCAAGCAGTAAAATAAAAGTATCTTGTATAAAATATTCATTCTATATAATGTAAACAAAACGTTGCAAAGTTAATATTTTTGTGTATAACTCTTATGGTAATCTTTAAGATTTTATTTTTTATTGGATAAAAACAATAAAATATACTATTTCATCTGATATTATGACTTTTTATATATGTAGCGTAAACTTCGTCACTTAGTATTATAAAGTTTGTTTAGACCTGATATTTTCTATAAACTACAGTTTGGTTTTTATAAATACAACTTGTATTTACAAAAACACAATCTATATTTATATAAATATAAGTTGTATTTATAGATTATGAACTGATGGAATATAGAAAATGAACTAAGCAATTATACTTAATATTGCATATTGACAAATTATCAAACGCGGAATAAAGCGGCGTATTTCACCGAAAAATCAATACTTTACATTATTCTTCCTAAATTCATACGTATTTTAGTGAGTTTTATTATCTTTGTTCAGGATAAACAATTTTGTAATTTTAAATTATGGCTTATGATATTGATAGATGGTAAGGCGATCGCTGAGCAAGTAAAGCAGGAGATTGCTCAGGAAGTAAATCAGATAGTAGCTTCAGGTGGCAAACGTCCGCATCTTGCAGCTATTTTAGTGGGACATGACGGTGGCAGTGAAACGTATGTAGCTAATAAAGTGAAAGCATGTGAAGTTTGTGGCTTTAAGTCAACATTGATACGATTTGAGTCAGATGTTACTGAAGAAGAACTTCTTTCTAAAGTAAGAGAATTGAATGCGGATGATGATGTGGATGGATTTATTGTTCAATTGCCTTTACCAAAGCATATTTCTGAACAAAAGGTTATAGAAACAATAGATTATAGAAAAGATGTTGACGGATTTCATCCGATAAATGTTGGACGTATGTCTATAGGGTTGCCTTGTTATGTATCTGCTACTCCTAACGGAATATTAGAACTGTTAAAAAGATATAATATTGAGACAAGCGGGAAAAAATGTGTAGTTTTAGGTAGAAGCAATATCGTAGGTAAGCCAATGGCTTCTTTAATGATGCAAAAGGCATATCCGGGTGATGCTACAGTTACTGTTTGTCACAGCAGAAGTAAAAATTTGGTTGAAGAATGTCGTGAGGCTGATATTATTATTGCAGCTTTGGGACAACCTGAATTTGTTACTGCGGGAATGGTAAAGGAAGGAGCTGTTGTAATAGATGTGGGTACTACAAGAGTGCCGGATTCAAGTAGGAAATCAGGCTTTAAACTTACAGGTGACGTGAAATTTGATGAAGTATCGCCAAAATGTTCATATATAACTCCGGTTCCGGGAGGAGTAGGTCCGATGACTATTGTGTCACTAATGAAAAATACACTTCTTGCAGGGAAGAAAGCTATTTATAAATGATTTTGTTGGTGAAAATAGTCTTGCATCGAGCAATAATACTTGAATTTAATAGAATGTTATTTTAATACATGAACATAATTAATAAGTATATATTATTGTTGCCGATAGTCTTTGTGCTGTCGGCAACAACTGTTTTTGCAGTATCTTCTGATACACTTACTATATTATTTGTCGGAGATTTAATGCAGCATGAAGCGCAGATTAAGGCAGCCAAAAGAGAGAATGGTGTTTATGATTATAGTAATTGTTTTAAGCATGTGAAATCATATATACGTTCTTGTGATATTGCCGTTGCGAATTTAGAGGTGACTTTAGGAGGGCCTCCATATAAAGGGTATCCTACTTTTAGTGCGCCGGATGAATACCTCTTTGCTATTCGTGATGCAGGGTTTGATGTTCTTATGACAGCTAATAACCATTGTCTTGACAGGGGAGCTTTAGGATTGAGAAGAACAATAAACATGCTTGATTCAATGAAAATAAAGCGCGCAGGAACATATATTAATGCTGAGGATAGAATTCACAATTATCCATTATTAGTAGAGAAGAAAGGTTTCAGGATAGTATTTCTTAATGCAACGTATGGTACGAATGGAATATCTGTCAAAGAACCTAATATCGTTAATTATATAGACAGGCAACAGTTAAAATATGATATTATGAAAGCCCGTCTAATGAAACCGGACGTTATTATAGCTTTTATGCATTGGGGGGAAGAATATAAGACTACACCTTCATCTAATGAAATAGAACTTGCACAATGGCTCATCGGTATGGGAGTTGATCACGTAATAGGGGCTCATCCTCATGTTATTCAACCGGTATCAGTGATAGGGGATACTGTTAAGCCGCAAAAGCATTTGATAGTATTTTCGTTAGGTAATTATATATCGAATATGAGTGCCCGTCATACGGATGGGGGATTGTCGGTTAAACTTTTTTTTAAGAAGGTAAATGGAATAACGAGGCTGTTATTTTATGAAAAATCATTAGTTTGGACATCAAGACCGATATTGAATTGTAAATCCGATTTTATCTTGTATCCATCAGATATTGATGCTAAGTATTTGAATAATAATGAGAAACAAAGAATGAATAGATATATTAAGGACGCAAATGAAATCTTGGATAAAAAAATTCCTGTATTAAATGCGGACAAAAATGAAAAAAAAGAGTCGAAATGTTTGCATAAAAGGAAATAATGCGTACCTTTGCATCGCTTTTGAAAAGGAAAGCCAACAAATGGTGACTATAGTTCAGTTGGTTAGAGCGTCAGATTGTGGTTCTGAATGTCGTGGGTTCG
>CALUIE010000042.1 GCA_944320605.1 uncultured Phocaeicola sp.
GCAGAAGCTGTCAGAGTTGCTGAACAGGCAGATATAATAATAGCTTGTTTGGGCGAAAAGAAAACTTGGAGTGGAGAGAACGCATCTAGATCAGTTATATCACTGCCACAAATACAGGAGGAGTTGCTTGAAAACTTGAAAAAGACAGGAAAACCATTGGTGGTATTGCTTTCAAGTGGACGACCTTTGGATTTGTCCCGTATAGAACCTTTGGCTGATGCCATGCTGGAAATTTGGCAACCGGGTGTTACAGCAGGAACGGCTGTTGCAGGAATTCTTTCCGGCAGATATAACCCGTCAGGCAAATTACCTATAACTTTCCCTTATACGACAGGTCAAATACCTATTTATTATAATCAGCGTAAAAGCGGAAGGACACATCAGGGTAAATATCAAGATATTCCAAGCGAACCATTATATTCATTCGGGCATGGATTAAGCTATACTAAACTTGAATATGGAGCATTGAAACTGTCTTCTGACAAAGTTAGAAGAGGGGATACTTTACGGGCTGAAATTGAAGTGAAAAATGTTGGTGATTATGATGCAAAAGAAACTTTGCTATGGTTCATATCCGATCCGTTCTCTTCAATAACACGTCCTGTCAAGGAATTGAAATATTTTGAGAAGAAGGAAATTCCAATAGGAGAAAGTAGGATATTTACTTTTGATGTTGATTTGGAGCGTGACTTTGGTTTTGTCAATGAAGATGGCAAACGTTTTCTGGAAAATGGTATATTTTATATTATTGTAAAAGACCAAAAGGTTAAGGTTGAACTTGTTGATTAATAAATAAAATATGAAATATAGGTATGTGGTCATTATATTGGCCTGTTTTAATCTTTTGTTTGGATATGCCCAGCGTGTCGAAAGTTTGTTAGAGAATAACTGGAAATTCGTTAAGGGAGAAGTATCCGGAGCACAATCTGTAACATTTGATGATACGGATTGGGAATCTGTTACAGTTCCGCATGACTGGGCTATTTATGGACCCTTTGATAGAAATAATGATTTACAGAATGTAACTATAGTGCAGAATTTAGAGAAAAAAGCGTCGTTGAAAACTGGACGTACCGGCGGACTTCCATATATTGGAATAGGCTGGTACCGGACTTCATTCAATGTGCCTGACGGAAAACGTGCTACCTTGGTGTTTGATGGAGCAATGAGTGAAGCCCGCATCTATGTTAATGGGGCTGAGGTCTGTTTTTGGCCATACGGATATAATTCTTTTTTCTGTGATGTGACAGAATTTTTACATACAGATGGAAAGAAAAATACGCTTGCTGTAAGATTGGAGAATAAACCTCAGTCGTCACGTTGGTATCCGGGTGCCGGTTTGTACCGTAATGTACATCTTTTGATAACTGAAGAAATTCATGTGCCTGTTTGGGGTACACAAATTACGACTCCGCATGTCAATGATGATTTTGCATCTGTTTGCTTACATACTAAAGTTGAAGGGGCAGAACAGAAAGAATTGACTGTAGTAACAGATATTATATCTCCTGACAGTGTTGTAGTTACTTCAAAAATGACTAAAGGTTATCATAACGAACGGTCTTTGGTTCAGAATTTTATTGTTGAAAATCCTTATTTGTGGTCTCCTGAATCTCCCAAGTTGTATGTGGCTGTCTCTAAAATTTATTGCGAAGGAAAACATGTGGATACATACTGTACACGTTTCGGAATCCGTTCTATTGAATATATAGCGGAAAAAGGCTTTTATCTGAATGGGCAGCATCGTAAATTTCAGGGAGTATGCAATCATCATGATCTTGGACCTTTAGGAGCGGCCGTCAATAAGTCGGCATTGCGTTATCAGCTTTCATTGTTGAAAGATATGGGATGCGATGCTATACGTACTTCACACAATATGCCGGCTCCGGAGTTGGTGGAACTTTGTGATGAAATGGGCTTCATGATGATGATTGAACCTTTTGATGAATGGGATATCGCCAAGTGCGAAAATGGATACCACCGTTATTTTAATGAATGGGCGGAAAAAGATATGGTGAATATGCTTAGACATTACCGGAATAACCCTTCGGTAGTAATGTGGAGTATAGGTAATGAGGTGCCTACACAGTGTAGTCCTGAAGGATATAAGGTCGCAAAATTCTTACAGGATATTTGTCATAGGGAAGACCCTACACGTCCTGTTACCTGTGGTATGGATCAGGTTGACTGTGTTTTGAAGAATGGATTTGCAGCAATGTTGGATATACCGGGAATCAATTATCGCACATCACGCTATAAGGAGGCATATGAAAAATTACCGCAAGGTTTGATTTTGGGCTCAGAAACAGCTTCTACTGTTAGTTCGCGAGGAGTTTATAAACTTCCTGCGGTAGAAAATTTCAGTAAACTTTATTCTGATCATCAATGTTCATCATACGATTTGGAAGCATGTACATGGTCTAATATTCCTGATGTGGATTTTGCTTTGGCCGACGATTATCCTTGGACTATAGGGCAGTTTGTTTGGACTGGTTTTGATTATTTGGGAGAACCTTCCCCTTATGACAAGGATTCATGGCCCAATCACAGTTCTATGTTTGGTATTATAGATTTGGCTTCCATACCTAAAGACCGTTATTATTTGTATCGTAGTGTGTGGAATAAAGAAGAACATACGTTACACGTACTTCCTCATTGGAATTGGAAAGGTTATGAGGGTAAGAATGTACCTGTTTTTGTCTATACAAGTTATCCGTCTGCCGAACTGTTCATTAACGGGAAAAGTTTTGGAAGAAAAGAAAAAAGCCAATCTTCGCTCAAGGAACGTTATCGTCTAACATGGTATAATGCAATTTATGAACCTGGTGAAGTAAAAGTTGTAGCGTATGATGAAGAAGGAAATATTGTTGATGAAAAAACAGTTCGTACATCAGGACAATCTCATCATATTGAACTTGTTCCGTCACGAACAGTTTTGTCTGCTGACGGAAAGGATTTGGTTTATATAACATTGCGCATTGTAGATGAACAAGGTAATTTATGTCCGCTTGATAATAGCCTTGTAACGTTTGATGTAAAAGGGGCGGGGAAATTCCGTGCTTCTGCCAATGGTGATCCGACTTGTCTGGATGCTTTTCATTTACCTAAAATGCATGTATTTAATGGGATGCTTACATTAATAATACAGTCTGGTTATAAATCAGGAGTAATAGAAGTTGTAGCCCGTTCTAAAGGATTGAAATCAGGTAAACTGGATTTACTGGTTAAATAAATCTGTATCTTAATATTATATTCTCCGCTTTATATTGTCTGGCAATGATGATATAAAGCGGATTAATTTTTATTTCTCTTTCAGTGATTTATTTATACTGTCTATATAATCAAGTATCTCCTGTCGTCCGGTTCCGTTCTCAGATGAAGAAATGAAATGTGGAGGCAATTCTTCCCATTGCTCTTTCAGCTTGTTCAGGTAGTTGTTTACGTTCTGTCTTGTCTTGCCTACAGTCTGTTTGTCGGCTTTTGTAAATATAATTGCAAACGGGACTCCGTTTTCGCCAAGCCATTCTATGAATTCAAGATCTATTTTCTGAGGCTCGTGACGGCTGTCTATTAGTACAAAAAGGCAGGTAAGCTGTTCGCGCTCAAGAACGTAGTATTCTATGAGGTTCTTGATCTTTTCCATCATCTTCTTGCCTCTCAATGCAAATCCATATCCAGGGAGGTCAACTAAGAACCATTCTTTGTTAATCAGAAAATGGTTGATAAGCAGAGTCTTACCCGGAGTAGATGAAGTCATGGCAAGCTTCGGCTTCTTTGTCAACATATTGATAAGGCTGGATTTTCCTACGTTGGAACGGCCTATGAAAGCATATTCCGGTATATCGGATTTTGGACACATATCAGCTCTTGAGCTGCTAATTGTGAATTCTGCACTTTTTATTTCCATATATATGTCTTTTATAAATTTTCTAACAATTAAAAACTAACAATTTACCCTTTTCTTTCCCAAACTCAATGCGGCAAGTCCCATAAATGTGAGAAAACCGTTGAACATCAACATTTCGTAACCGAACTTATACCCTGTGGCATTGAATGTAAGAATGTCTATCATATAACAAACAACAGGTGATAAAATGGCTATATATGGCACATATTTGTCTCTTGGTTTATATTTGGTGAACAGCCCGAAACAGAACAGACCTAACAATGGTCCGTAAGTATATGAAGCCAATGTATATATAGTGTCTATTACGCTTTGGCTGTCTATAGCCTCGAACACCAGAATACAAGCCACGAACACGATACTTATTCCAAGATGAGTGATTTTTCTTATCCTTACTGCTTTCTGTTCACTATATCTGTCTGTATTAAGTATGTCAATGCAGAAACTTGTGGTAAGTGCGGCGAGTGCGGAATCGGCACTTGAGAATGCTGCCGCTATTATTCCTATGGTGAAGAACACCAGTACTGCATATCCTAAATGACCGCCTGCAGCAAACATAGGAAGGAGGTCGTCGCCCTTGGGCGGAATGGCTATGTTCATCTGTGTGGCTGCTACCATGAGCAGGATACCCAATGAAAGGAAAAGCAAGTTTACCGGCACGAAAGATATTCCGTAGCAATACATGTTTTTTTGTGCTTCCTTTAGATTACGGCAGGAGAGATTCTTCTGCATCATGTCCTGGTCAAGCCCTGTCATTACAATGGTAATGAATATTCCGCTGAAGAACTGTTTGAAGAAGTTCTGTTTTGACTGCCAGTCATCGAAAACGAATATACGGCTCTCGCTGCTGTTTTTGATAGTGTCTATCACTCCTCCCATGTTCAGGTTCAGTTTGTTTGCTACATTGTACAATATAAGTCCCAAAGCGAGTAGCAGGCATAGTGTCTGCAAACTGTCTGTCCATACTATCGTACGTATTCCACTCTTGTGTGTGTATAGCCATATCAGTAAAACTGTACCTATAGCTGTTATTGCAAACGGAATGTTATAGGCGTCAAAGACATAATGTTGCAGGATTATGCACACTAAATATAGTCTGGCTGCTGCTCCCAACATCTTTGATATGAGAAAAAATGAGGCTCCTGTTTTATATGAACATCTGCCTATTCTTTGTCCTAAATATGTATATATAGATGTAAGATTTAATCTGTAGTATAATGGGAGAAGTACGTGCGCTATTATCAGATAGCCTACAAAGAAACCCATGCATGTCTGCATGTAGGTCATGTCTATATCCTTTACCATACCGGGAACAGAAACGAATGTTACACCGGACAGTGATGCGCCTATCATACCGAATGATACTATGTACCATGGTGATTGCCTGTTTCCACGAAAAAAAGCGTCATTATCCGAATGCTTGCGTGCCGTAATGCGTGATATCCCAAGAAGTATTCCGAAATAGATTATTATAGTAATAAGGATAAATATTCCGTTCATGTTATTAGTAAATTAAAGCACAAAGATAATCAGATTTTTTGTATTTTTGCGACTTGAAATAAACTAACAAATTTAAAAAATCAATGAACCAACAATATCCATCTGTACTTTTAGAAAAGGCTGTTGACGAGTTCTCACGTTTGCCCGGAATCGGTAGAAAAACCGCCATGCGCCTTGTACTGCATCTTTTGCGTCAGGATACGGAGTCTGTTGAAGCGTTCGGAAATGCGATAGTCACACTTAAACATGAGGTGAAATACTGTAAGGTATGCCATAATATTTCGGATACAGATGTCTGTCGTATATGTTCCACTCCGTCGCGCGATTCTTCTATAGTATGTGTTGTTGAAAATATCCGTGATGTTATGGCTGTGGAAAATACGCAGCAATTCAATGGATTATATCACGTGCTTGGAGGTGTTATCTCTCCTATGGATGGTGTCGGTCCCAATGATTTACAGATAGACAGCCTTGTTGAACGTGTGAAAACGGGTGGAGTAAAGGAGGTTATTTTGGCTTTGAGTTCTACTATGGAGGGAGACAGTACCAACTTCTATATATTCCGCAAACTGAACGGACTTGATGTAAAGGTTTCTGTTATTTCGCGTGGAATCTCTATAGGAGATGAACTTCAATATACTGATGAGGTAACTTTGGGACGTTCAATAGTAAATAGAATTGAATTTACAGGAAAAATGTAATAAAAAATTATTATAATGGAACAGAAAATAAACGGATTGCTACGATTGTTGAAGATAGAGTTTGTGGTTATGTGGGTTCTGGTCATTGCATTGATTGCCGGATATGAATGTGGACTTTTGGAGGAGGGTTCACTTGTGGGTAATGCCTCTGCGGAGTATGTTGCACAACTTACCGGGGTTTTGCTGGCAATTTGTCTCATACCAATGTCTCTCCGTATTTTCAATTTATCGTTGACGAAGTATATAAAGAATCTTGATATAGAAAAGGCATTGAACAGTTACCGTCGTTGGAGTGAGGTAAGGATTATACTTTTACTGGTAGTGGCAGTGTTCAACATTTCTCTATATTATTGGACTATGGACAATACAGGTCTGTTGTGTGGTGGAATGGCGATACTTGCTTCAATGTTTTGTATTCCCGGCAAGAAACGTTTGCTGTCGGAACTTGATTTGGAGAAAACGGAGGAGGAAGTCTGATGAATGGAGTTATGTTGCGTGCGCCTGAACCGGAGGATTTGGACATTATGCTTGCCATTGAGAATGATCCGGAACTTTGGGCCTATAGTGGTAATACAGGACCTTATTCACGCTATCAAATGAAACAATACATAGCAAGCAATACTAATGATATTTTTACGGATCTTCAATTGAGAATGATGATAGTGGCAGATGATGAAAAAATAGCAGGAATAGTGGACGTCTTTGATTTTGACGTTAGGAATAATAAGGCTGAAGTCGGGATTGTTGTGTTACCTGAATTCCGTGGAAAGGGAATAGGACACAATGCCCTCCATATGATGGAGAGACATTGTGTAGAATTCTTGGGGATAAATCAGTTGTATTCATACGTCATCTCCGACAATCTTCAGGGACGTAATTTATTCCTTTCGTGTGGCTTTACAGAAACAGCCATTCTGAGATCATGGATCAAACGTGGAGATACATATTGTGATGTGTATTTGTATCAGAAGATTGCCTTAAGATAACCTCTGTTAGTTCATTGACGGCATAAGTGGATATTTTGCCCACGTCCGATATGGTTCTCCCATAACATCAAGACTTGTTTTCCACATTTCACTCATTTCATTACTGAAAACTAGGTCTTTTATTGGGTTGCTTACGATCCAGTAGTTCTCGTTTATTTCATTCAGTAGTTGGCCTTTCTCCCAACCGGCAAGTCCTAAGTAGAAACGTGCTCTTCCTTCTATAGGATTACCTTTTTTAATGTATTCTATCATTTGGTTTATATTTCCATTGATAAAAAGACCATTTTCCAAAGGTATTGACTTATCTATTTCTTCTATGTTGTGTATGAAAGTCAGATTATATCTGTCAACTGGCCCGCCTTTGAATAAAGGGATTTTAGGGACATCCTTTAGTTCACGGATTAGTTCGTTCAGATACATTTGAGTCCTAAATTCTTTGTTTATAACAAGACCTATGTCATTATCTTCATTATGGCTTATCATCATTGTTACAGTTCTCTGGAAATGATAATCATTAAGCAGTGGCGATGCTATTAAGATTTTACCCGGTTCGGGTGCAAGGTCATTGGATTTTACTTGAAATATGTCTTCGTACATGGTATTTGTCTTTATTATTTATAGAATTAATTCATAATCTATTACATCAAGATATTTGTCGAACTTCATTCCTACTTTTTTAAAATGGGAAACTCTTTCAAATCCTAATTTCTCATGTAGATTGAAGCTGCTTGTATTTCCTTCGGTAATACATGCAATCAGCGTCATGAATTTTCTTTCCCGGCAAATATTGATTAGTTCATTCATTAGCTTTAATCCTATACCTTTGCCTTTGTGTTCGGGGGACACATATACAGTTGTTTCAAGTGTACGGTTGTATGCGTCTTTTTCTTTCCATGGATGCGCATAACAGTAACCGGCTATATTCCCGTCAGGCATTCTGAAAACTATATAAGGATACTTTTCTGAAAGTGTCTCTATGCGTCTTGTCATTTTTTCTACAGACCATTCTTCCGTATCGAAAGTAACTACACTTGTGCGGACGTAATAGTTGTATATTGCAGTAATTTTGTCTGCATCCGTTTTAGATACGTTTGTTATCATTTGTATTATTTTTTTGCGATATACAAACATACCAAAAATATTGATTTATTATATCGCAATTCCATTAAAAAAATCAGCAGCACCGCAATACATCATCTGATGTATTGACAGCACTGCTGAAAAGGAAACCAAAGTTATGAAGAACAAAGAAGTTCCTTATTAAGAGAATGAAGTTTTTATTCGTATCTCAACGCCTCTATAGGGTCCAGACATGCGGCTTTTTTTGCCGGATACCATCCGAAAAATACTCCTGTGAAAGTACACACAGCAAATGACAGAAGCACGCTCCATGGCTGAACATATACCGGCCAGTTGGCTACAGTCTTTATTATATACGATGCGCCGCATCCCAATATCACGCCTATAAGTCCTCCTGTTATACTTATCAGTACGGACTCTATCAGGAATTGTGACAATATGTCTATGCCTCTTGCACCTACTGACATGCGAAGACCTATTTCTCTGGTACGTTCGGTTACTGATACATACATGATGTTCATAATGCCTATTCCTCCCACTACGAGTGATATTCCGGCTATGCACGCCAACAGGGTAGTCATCAGGTCTGTAGTCGTGTTAAGCATGGAGCTTAATTCCTGTTGTGTCCTGATTGTGAAATCATCGTCATCAGTTTCTTTAAGTTTATGCTCGCGGCGTAGTATCTTTGTTATTTCGTCAACGGCTTCTTCTGTCATGTCTTCAGTAAGCGCGGATGCAAATACTCCGCTCAGATATGTCTGTGCCAACAGACGTTTCATAACTGTAGAGTAAGGTGCCAATACCACATCATCCTGGTCCATGCCCATTGAGTTGTAACCTTTTGATTCAAGTATTCCTATTACTCTTAGTGGCACCTGATTGCACCTTATAACTTTACCTATAGGGTCTGTGCCATCAGAGAAAAGATTTTCTACTATCGTAGAGCCTATAACACAGACTTTTGCCGCAGTACGGATATCTTCTTCCGTAAACATTTCTCCCTGTTCTATTTTCAATTGCCTTATGTTTAGATATCCTATACTAACACCACTGACGGACGACGGGTAGTTGTTTGCTCCGGATATAAGTTGTCCGCTTGCTGATACATTAGGACTTATGTCTGAAAGGAAAACACATTCGTCTCTTAGTGTCTCGTAATTTTCAAGTTTCAGAGTTTGCATTGAAGAGGGGTCCTGTCTCACTCCACCACGCATCTCGCCTCCGGGATGAATCATTATCATGTTCGAACCCATTTCGGAGATTTGTTTCTGAATGCTTCGTTTAGAGCCTTGTCCTATAGCAAGCATTGCTATCACAGAGGCTACACCTATAATGATACCAAGCATAGTAAGAAATGCCCGCAATTTGTTGTTGGACAGAGCTCTTATAGCTATTTTGAAAAGATTTGTTCCGTTCATTGTAAAAATGTTTTATTGTTCCGCATCAGTCCTCGTTATTTTTAGGCAGTGCTGCCAGTGCTTCTGCTGCAGAGAGGATATTATTGTTTACGGTGTCTTCTATTACATGTCCGTCGCGCAGACGTATATTGCGGCTGCTGTACATTGCCAGTTCCGGATTGTGTGTAACGAAGATGATAGTTCTGCCTTCGGCATGAAGTTTCTGGAAAAGTACCAGTATCTCGAATGATGTTCGTGTGTCAAGATTACCGGTTGCTTCGTCTGCCAATATTACTGCAGGGTTGTTTACCAATGCTCTGGCTATTGCCACACGCTGCATCTGTCCACCGGACATCTGGTTTGATTTATGTTCCAGTCTGTCACCTAATCCGACCGCAATCAGAGCCTCTATCGCTCTTTTACGTCTTTCTGCTGCCGATACGAATGGATTATACATAAGTGGTAATTCCACATTTTCAACAGCCGTAGTTTTTGGCAGGAGGTTATAGTTCTGGAAGACAAAACCAATTTTCCTGTTTCTGAGTATTGCCCTTTGAGGTTTGCTCATAGTTCTTACCGAAACTCCGTCTAAAAGATATTCTCCGCTGGTAGGTGTATCAAGACATCCCAATGTATTCAACAAAGTGGATTTACCGGAACCGGATGTACCCATGATTGTGACAAATTCACCTTCTTCTATGCTGAACGATACACCTCTCAGTGCATGTACCGTTTCATCTCCCACACGGAAATTCCTTTTTATATTTTTTAATTCAATTACTGTCTTGCTCATGGTAATTAATCCTTTCGCTTATTATCATTTTTTCTTGTTCCTTCCCGGAGGGCCCGGCATGAATGGATTTTGTTCGCCTGCCGTTTCGTTCATTTCAGGCATATCTCCTTTGACTACTGTTTCCGTTATAATCTCAGTTCCTTCCGGAATACCTGAAATAATTTCTGTATTGGAGCCGTCACTCATGCCTGTTTTTACAGGATGTGCTGTAAATGAAGTAGCATCCATTGTCCAGACTTTTTTAGGTGAGTTACAGTCTTTGATGGTCTTTCCGCCGGCAAGTTTTTTGTCCGGTGTAAATCGCAAGGCTTTGTTTGGGACAACAAGAACATCTTCGCGTGTGTCTGTGAAAATTGTTACATTGGCAGTCAGTCTTGGTTTAAGTTTCAAGTCCGGATTATCGGCTGTGATTACAACTTCGTATGTCACTACTGTTTCCGATGTAGTACTTGTTGATGAACTGCTGCTGTTTGTACTTCCTAATCGAATCTGTTTTACTCTTCCTTCGAATACATCGTCAGGGTAAGCATCTACTGTAAATGTAACTTTAGCACTGTCTTTAACTCCGGCTATGTCGGCTTCGTCCACATCCGCCACAACTTGCATTTTTGTCAGGTCTGCAGCAATTGTGAAAAGAGTCGGAGTCTCGAATCCTGAAGCTACAGTCTGGCCTTCTTCTACTTCGCGGCTTGTTACCACTCCGTTTATAGGAGATGTGATTATGGTATATGACAGATTCCTTTGTGCTTTGGCTAATGCCGCTTTACTCTGATCGTATGTACTTTTTGCGCGGCGATAGTTGTATTCGTACTGCTCGTATTCGGTATCGCTGATGAGTTGTTTTGAATGTAGAGTTTTGTTTCTCTCGTAAAGTTTTTCCTGATAATTATATTCTGCTTCTGCTCCGTCGTATGTAGCTTGCGCTGACTGAAGGTCGCTGATTAATGTCACACGGTCCATTTCGGCAATTACCTGTCCTGCTTTTACAACAGAGTTGTAATCAACATAAATCTTGTCGATAATTCCTGAAACCTGTGTACCTACCTCAACTTCAGTGACAGGCTCTATTGTGCCGGTAGCTGTAATGGAGTTGCTTATACTTCCTTTATGTACTGCCGAAGTGGCGAAACTAATTGTCTGATTTGATTTCTTTCCACCTAATATCCACAATCCGGCTCCAGCCAGTACTATTATTGCGGCTGCGCTGATGAAAACTTTCTTCTTCTTCATATTTAGTTATTTTACTGTTTGTTTTATTATTATCCGGTGTTAAAGTTTTATGTCGTTTCCTGCATAGAAATCGAGTAAAGCTCTGTCAAGTATAGCCATATATTTGGCTTGTACACGTTGCTGCTGCGCACTTAACAGATTATTTTTCTCAGTAAGAAGCTCCACTGTGTTTTTAATGCCGAGATTAAACTGTTCGTTTACGATGTCGAAACTGGTCTGACAACTTTGTAGTTTACTGTTGGCAGCCTCGTATTGTTGCTGTGCATTCAGGGCGTCAAGCCATAAGGTTTCTATAGTAGAATACAATTCTTTTTGTTTGTTTATCAAATCTAATTGTGATGAGCTGTAACTTATTTGCGCTTTCTGTACAGCACTTTTTGTTTGCCTGTTGTTGAATATGGGAATGCTCAGGTTTATTCCAATCATATTGTTCCAGCCGTATTTCATCTGTTCTGCCCAGTTGTTTGTACTTGCGTTGTTTGTCATACTTGATGTCGAGGCAGACAGACTGATAGTAGGGAAATATCCTGCCTTTGCAGTTTTGATTCCGAGTTTTGCATTGTCTATGCTTAGTTTGCTGCTCTGAATTTCCGGCCTTGATGTAAGAGCTGTATTATAAACATCTATTTGGTTAGGCAGGACAGCCATCACATCTTCATCTTTCAGTTCAGGCATGTCAAGAACCATTTCTGTAGTTCCGTCAAGTTCAAGCAATTGTTTTAGCTGGAGCTTATAGTTTCTTAAAGTACTTTCCGATGTGACGAGCTGGTATTTGTCATTACTTGCCTGAGCTTCTAATTGGGCTACATCAGATTTCGACAGGCTTCCTTCGTTAAACAGCTCTACTGCGCGCTTGTATGTAGCCTCACTCACTTCTAATGTGTTTTTGTTAATCTCTACTGATTCGTTTGCGTATAGAATCTGTACGAATAACTTTGTTATTTCCTCTTGCAGCATGTTTTCTGTTTCCGCGACAGACAGTCCTGCTATTTCTTTATTCGTTTTTTGCTGTTTGATGTTGTTAAGTCGTTGTCCACCGTTCCATAATGTCCATTGTGCGCTGAGGCTGTAGCTTCCGTTATAAGTGTTGTTGTTGTCACTTGTGATGATTTCTGTTCCGCTTACTGTTGCGCTTGTTTCCTGATACGGGCGGTTTACAAGATTATGTCCCGTAGAAAAGGACAGATTTGGGAAAAGCGATGCTTTAGCACTTTTTACATCCACATCAGCTTCTTCCAGGGAAAGTTTACCTTGCTGAAGCTGAATGTTTTTTTCCAAGGCATAGTCTATGCAGTCTTGCAGACTCCAGATCTTGTTCTCCTGAGCATATAGTCCTGCGCTTGAGCTTAGGACTGCGATAATGAATAAATCACGTTGTCTCATTTTGTTTACTGTTATCTTTGGTTCTTTTCTGAAGCAAATTTATTCCTTATATAATACTGTGGCAAAAAAGATAGATTTGGCAAAGAAAAGTGTGGACTAAACGTTGGTTTTTCACGATAAATCATTTACTTTGTAATCATTATAAAAATATATACTTGTTAATAATGAATATAATAGGAATTTATAGGTTTTATGCTGACGGTTTTAAGTCTATGACTACCGGACGTGTATTATGGCTTATAATCTTGCTTAAACTTTTCGTAATGTTCTTCATAATCAAATTATTCTTTTTTCCTTCTTTCCTGAAAGACAAGACTACGGAAGAAAAGCAGGATTATGTGGGTAATGAACTGATTATACGGGCATCGGATTCTAATGCTAAATAACTGATAGAACTAACTTAATAAAACTTTATTTTATGATTGAAGCTATTGACACTTCTTTGATTGACTGGTCGAGGGCACAGTTTGCCCTTACTGCCATGTATCACTGGCTGTTTGTTCCTCTTACTTTAGGACTTGCCGTAATTATGGGAACAATGGAAACAGTATATTATCGTACCGGTAATGAGTTCTGGAAACGTACAGCCAAGTTCTGGATGAAGCTTTTCGGAATAAATTTTGCTATCGGTGTTGCCACAGGTTTGATTCTTGAATTTCAATTTGGAACCAACTGGAGCAATTACTCCTGGTTTGTAGGAGATATATTCGGGGCCCCATTGGCGATAGAGGGAATCCTGGCATTCTTCATGGAGGCAACATTCATAGCAGTAATGTTTTTCGGGTGGGAGAAGGTGAGCCGCAAATTTCATCTTGCATCTACATGGCTTACCGGACTTGGTGCCACAATATCTGCATGGTGGATACTTGTAGCAAATTCATGGATGCAATATCCTGTGGGTATGGAATTCAATCCGGATACCATGCGTAATGAGATGGTTGATTTCATGTCGGTGGCATTTTCGCCTGTGGCTGTTGTAAAGTTCTTTCATACAGTACTCAGCAGTTGGGTGCTCGGGGCTGTTTTTGTGATAGGAGTGAGTTGCTGGTATCTTATTAAGAAACGCGAGAACGAGTTTGCCAAGGCAAGTATAAAGGTCGCTTCGGCTGTAGGGCTTTTTGCGTCAATTGTCACTGCCGCTACAGGCGACCAGTCAGCATATCAGGTAGCTCAGGTACAGCCTATGAAACTTGCGTCAATGGAGGCGTTATATGACGGAAGCTCTCATGCTCCGCTAACTGTAGTAGGACCGGTAGAAATACCGGAAATGCTTTCCGTACTTGCTACACACAGTACCGAAGGATTTGTTCCCGGAATAAACGATATAATTAAAGGAGGCTATCAGCTTTCCGACGGAACACAAGCTCTCTCTGTAGATGAAAAAATAGAGAGGGGAAAGATGGCTATAAAGGCATTGGCCGATTACAGAAAAGCAAAGAAAGAAGGGGACTTGTCTTCTATGGAAACCTCATTGGGAGTACTTAACGAGAATATGCCATACTTCGGTTACGGATATATCAAGGATACATCAACATTGGTACCAAACGTAAATCTCATGTTCTGGTCATTCCGTGTTATGGTAGGATTGGGGGTATATTTCATCGTTCTGTTTGCCTTACTTCTGTTTCTTACATGGAAGAAAACATGCAATGTCGATTATCACAAGTGGCTGTTGTGGATTGGGGTATTGAGTATTCCTATGGCATACATAGCCAGTCAGGCAGGATGGATAGTGGCAGAAGTGGGACGCCAGCCATGGACCATTCAGGACATGCTTCCTGTAGATGCCGCAATATCCAAACTTGAAACCGGCTCTGTGCAGACCACATTCTTCATATTCCTGATTATGTTTACTGTGCTTCTGGTAGCTGAGATAGGAATAATGCTCAAGGCTATAAAGAAGGGGCCTGAAGAAAAATAATACAATATTGTTATGATAAATATTATTTACAATTGATATGGAATCAACATATATATTCTTACAGCATTACTGGTGGTTTATTGTATCACTTTTAGGTGCAATATTAGTATTTCTGCTTTTTGTGCAGGGAGGAAATTCATTGATATATCGTATAGGGCAGACCGAAGAGGAGAGAAAAATCCTGATTAACTCTACCGGCAGAAAGTGGGAGTTTACGTTTACAACACTTGTAACATTCGGAGGAGCGTTTTTCGCATCATTCCCATTATTCTACAGTACGAGTTTCGGAGGAGCATACTGGCTGTGGATGATAATACTTTTCACTTTCGTGCTTCAGGCGGTATCGTATGAGTTTCAGTCCAAAATAGGCAATTTGCTTGGTCGGAGTACATACAGATACTTCCTTATGCTTAACGGTGTGATGGGGCCGCTGCTTCTCGGTATGGCTGTATCAACATTCTTCTATGGAGCCAACTTTGAAGTGACAAAGGATAATCTTACAGAATTAGGTATGCCTGTAATCAGTACATGGTCCAATGGATGGCATGGGCTTGATGCCTTTGCCGAACCGTGGAATCTTGTACTTGGTATGGCAGTGTTTTTCCTGGCAAGGCTTCTCGGAGGAATGTATTTTATCAATAATATAGACAATGAAGCGATAAACACCCGTTGCCGCCGACAGCTGATTTCAGATGCTGCGCCTTTCCTTATGTTCTTTCTTGCATACGTGATACGCACCTTGTTAAAAGACGGATTTGCCGTAAATCCGGAAACTCAGACGATAGTGATGGAACCATATAAGTATTTCAACAATTTCGTTGATATGCCATATCTTCTTGTTCTGTTCCTGATAGGTGTAGTATGCGTGTTGTATGGCTTGGGTAAGAGCATATTGGTGTCAACATATAATAAAGGTATATGGTTTTCCGGTGTGGGAACAGTACTTACTGTGTTGTCATTGCTGCTTGTTGCCGGATATAACAATACGGCGTATTATCCGTCATTGGCTGATATGCAGAGCTCACTCACAATATCAAACAGTTGTTCCAGCCTGTTTACTCTAAAGACTATGGCATACGTGTCAATTCTCGTTCCTTTTGTATTGGCATATATCTTCTATGCGTGGAGGGCAATTGACCGTAAATCAATTACTGCGGATGAGATAAAGAATGACGACCATGCGTATTGATTAATTATATAATAAAGAAAAGTGCCGGGCAGTTTATATGTTCCGGCACTTTTCGTTTTTTATATTACCTTTACCCAAGAAGCACTTTTTGTATAGCATCTTTCAATGCAGGTTTAGGCATAGCTCCCTGAGCCATTTGCGGAGCTCCTGTCATAGGCACGAAGAGCAATGTAGGTACGCTGCGTATAGCAAACAGTCCTGCCAGTTCCTCTTCCTGGTCAACATCTATTTTGTAGATGTCTATCTTGCCGTCATACTCTTCTGCCAGTTCGTCCAAAACAGGACCAAGCATCTTGCACGGTCCGCACCATGTTGCATAGAAGTCTATCAGAGCAGGCCGTTCTCCCAAGAATTTCCATTCGTTAGGGTTTGTTTCATAGTTGGCTACTTTATTCAGGAATTCTTCTTTAGTCAGATGTTTTGCTTTCATAATCAATCATTATTTATGTGTTATTATTTCATTATTTATTAGGATCGTATGTCTTTACCACATCCTTATATACAGGTTTTGTCTTTTGTCTTGTTCCGCATCCTCCTGCCGGACAGCAACATGACCGGTTTATGACAGCCATGAATGCTAACAGCAATCCAAGAGTAGTGAGAAAATGGTCGCCGGAATAAATTCCGTATATTGCAAATCCCGTTCCGGACAAAAGTCGTATTAATCTCAGTATGTCCCAGTTCCTTAATAATTCGTTCATGGTAGTAAATGTTTTATGTTTCTGATGCAAAAATACGTTGCTTCATCTACACCGACAACAGATTATTTCTATCTTTGTATAGATAAAATCTATTAAATAATGAATCTACAACAGATGGAATATATAGTTGCGCTTGATAAGTACCGTCATTTCGTACTTGCGGCCGAGGCTTGCGGTGTCACGCAGCCTACTCTGAGCGCGATGATACAGAAACTTGAAGAAGAGTTGGATGTGAAGATTTTCAGCCGTGACAGGAAGAATATCGCTCCCACAGCCATAGGAGAAAAAATAATACGTCAGGCACAGATAGCCCTGAATGAGTCTCAAAGGATAAAGGAACTTGTTTCGGACGAGACCGGTACAATGAATGGAAGTTTGAGAATTGGCATACTTCCTACTATAGCTCCGTACTTGGTACCGGACTTCATACATCATTTCCGTAATGCCCACCCGGATGTAAATCTCTTTATCGACGAAAAAGAAAATGCCTCCCTCGTGCGTGAACTTCGTTTCGGAAACATTGACATAGCCATTTCCATGCTGCCCGAGGATACGGAAGGGATACTCGAAATACCTGTATATATAGAGAAGTTCGTGGCATACTTCTCTTCCGGATGCAGTCAGGCACAAAAGATAATAGCAAGCGGAAGTCTGCCTGCCGAGCAGATGTGGATTCTGAAAGAAGGTCATTGCGTGCCTAACGGTACGATGAATTTCTGCAAGAACAAGGATATAGGAAACCACGTCTATGAGGCAGGAAGCATAGAAACCCTTGTCAGAATAGTGGACCGCAACGGCGGATATACCATTATTCCGGAACTTCACATTCCTTTTCTGTCCGAACGGCAGAAGGAGAATGTGGTACATCTGAATGTCACTCCTCCGGCACAACGGTGTGTTTCCATCCTCATAAAAGACGATTTCATAAGGGAGCGTGCCGTGAATGCGGTGCTTGAAACCCTTAAATCCATCATTCCGGAGTATATGATGGAGGAAAGGCTCAAGAAGCGCGGTATAAAACTTCGGTAAAAGATTGGTGTAACACGTACGTGTCACACGCGTTGCACGTTCGTGTTACACGCGTTACACGTTCGTGTTCCGCTCGTTACACGTACGTGTAACGGTAATTAAGTCTTTACGTTTGATAAAATAGGCTTCACCTCGGAATTAAAAGTCTGAAAACTCTGTTTTCGCTTTGTACTTCACTCTGTTTGCACTATCTTTGTAAGTGACAATAGAATCCACTAATTATTAATTCTCCAACATGAAATACCCCATAGGAATACAGAGTTTCGACCGTATAATAGATGACGGATTTGTTTATGTCGATAAGACTGATATGCTTTACAGCTTGGTTAAGGAAGGTTCAATATACTTCCTAAGCCGTCCGCGCCGTTTCGGCAAGAGTCTTCTTGTGTCAACACTGAAGAACTATTTTCTTGGTCGGAAGGAATTGTTCAAGGGTTTGAAAATTGATACGCTGGAGAAGGACTGGAAAGTATATCCGGTGTTTCATATTGATTTCAATGCCTCTAATTTTATGAAGCGTGGAATATTGGAGAACAGAATAAATAGCTATGTGTCCGATTGGGAGAAGGAGTATTCATTAGACTCTGGAGATATAGAAGCGGACCTCGGCAACCGTTTTTTGAAGGTGATTAAGGCTGCCTACGAACGGAGCGGTCTTCGTGCCGTGGTCCTTATAGACGAATATGACAAACCTATCCTTGATGTATTGGATTATGACAAGGATTTGGAGGAAGAGCACCGCAACATCCTGAAAGGTTTTTATTCCACTTTCAAGGGAGCCGATGAGTACCTTCAGTTTGTATTCCTGACCGGTGTAACCAAGTTCTCGCAGGTTAGTGTTTTCAGCGGATTCAACCAGCCAAAGGATATAAGTATGCACGCCAAATTTGAAACGCTGTGCGGTATATCGCAGGAGGAATTGGAAAGTTATTTCAGGGAACCTGTGGAGCAGATGGCCGGTGAATACAAGTGTTCGTATGATGAAATGTTGGACATGTTGAAATCGCAGTATGACGGCTATCACTTCAGCGACAGAATGACAGATGTCTATAATCCTTTCAGTCTGCTCAATGCCTTTGATGCCGGAAGAATTTATGATTACTGGTTCAAAAGCGGTACTCCTACATATCTTGTACGCCTGTTATCGCACTCGGACGAGAATATGAACGAGATAACTGGCAAGTTTTATTCTCCGGAAGAATTTATAGATTACAAGGCGAGCGTGGAGCAACCGTTGCCTATGATATACCAGAGCGGATATCTTACTATAAAGGAATTCGACATGGAAGATGGGACGTTCCTTCTTGATTTTCCTAACAACGAGGTAAAGCGCGGATTCCTAACGATAGTAGCTTCTTCTTATTTGGGAGATAGAGTTGAGACAGCGTCATGGATAAGGAAAGCAGCCTCACAACTGAAAAAAGGCGAGCTTGATGATTTCCGTACAGGTATGACTTCTTTCCTTGCAAGCATACCATATACTATGCGTCGCAAGGAGAACGAGCGTGAGAGGGAAAGGTATTTCCATTATACTTTCTATCTGATAATGCGTTTGTTAAGTGTTTACACTGTTTATACAGAGAAAGTCCAAAGCCATGGTCGTGTGGACTGCATAGTGGAGACTCCGGATTATGTCTATGTTTTCGAGTTCAAGCTGGATGGTACAGCGGACGAGGCTATGCGGCAGATTGAGGAGAAAGGGTATGCCCGTGAATATGAGTATGACAGCCGGAAACTGTATAAGATAGGTGCCGTATTCTCTTCCGAGACGGGGACTATAGAGGAATGGGTAGTAGGATGACAGGAATGTTATAGTTTTTGTGTACATTTGCGACTGAATTTTCCTATTTGATTACTGTTTATATATTAAAAGATGACTGATTATCTGGATGAACTTAATGAAAGCCAGCGTGCAGCAGTGCTTTATAATGAAGGCCCTTCTTTGGTTATAGCCGGAGCAGGTTCGGGAAAAACGAGGGTTTTGACGTATAAGATAGCCTATCTGCTTGATAACGGTTATGAGCCGTGGTCGATTCTGGCACTTACTTTTACCAACAAGGCGGCACGCGAGATGAAGGAGCGTATCTCCCGTGCGGTTGGAGCAGAGAAGGCCAAATATCTGTGGATGGGTACTTTCCACTCTGTCTTTGCACGAATATTGCGCACTGAGGCTGCCGCATTGGGCTATTCCTCAAATTTTACAATATATGATTCATCCGACTCAAAGAGTCTGATAAAATCCCTACTTAAAGAACTTAACCTTGATGAGAAGGTTTATAAGCCCGGATTAATACAGTCGCGTATAAGCAATGCCAAGAACCATTTGGTTTCCGCCCAGGCATACGCCGCAAGCGGTGAATTTTACAGAAGCGACGCGGAAGCAAAGATTCCTGCCATGAGGGATATATATATAAGGTATTGCGAACGCTGCAAGCAGAGTGACGCAATGGATTTCGATGACCTTCTGGTAAACACATATCTGCTGTTTAAAAATAATCCGGATATATGCGACAAGTATGCCGACAGGTTCAGGTATGTTCTGGTTGATGAGTATCAGGATACCAACTTTGCACAGCACAGCATCGTGCTTCAACTCACCGGCAAACATCAGCGTGTATGTGTAGTGGGGGACGATGCCCAGAGTATTTATTCTTTCCGTGGAGCAAATATTGACAATATTCTGAAGTTTACAAGACTTTATGAAGATGTTCGTCTCTTTAAACTTGAACAGAATTACCGTTCTACACAGTTGATTGTGAAAGCTGCAAACAGCCTTATTGAGAAGAACCGCGAACAGATAAGGAAGGAGGTTTTTTCTGAAAACTCTGTTGGTGAACCTATAACAGTGACCAGCGCATATAGTGATGTGGAGGAAGGTGAGATTGTGGCCAACAAGATAACTTCCATGCACGCCAAGGAAGGACAGCCATACAGTGATTTTGCCATTCTGTACAGAACTAATGCCCAGAGTAGAATATTCGAGGAGGCTTTGCGTAAACGTGCCGTGGCATACAGGATATATGGTGGTCTGTCGTTCTATCAGCGTAAGGAGATAAAGGATATTATCGCGTATTTCCGCCTGGCAGTGAATCCACACGACGGTGAGGCTCTGAAAAGGGTTATAAATTATCCGGCGAGGGGTATAGGTGATACTACACTGAATAAGATTATTGCTACAGCCGCGCAGGAAGGCGTCAGCCTATGGACAGTCATCTCGTCGCCACTTGATTACGGACTGAATATTAATAAAGGTACTCACGCCAAACTGCAGGGATTCAAGGATCTTATTGCAGGATTTGTAAGCAAGGTTGACACCTGTAATGCCTACGAACTCGGAAAGGATATTGTGGAAGCATCGGGCATCATGGCGGATATAATTCAGGATACTACACCTGAAGGCTTGAGCAGACGTGAGAATATCGACGAGTTGGTGAACGGTATGTACGATTTTTGTGACATACGCCGTGAGGAAGGTAATGACAGGATGTTCTTGACTGATTATCTTTCTGAAGTAGCGTTGCTTACAGACCAAGATGGAGAAAAGGACGACAGTGTGCCTAAGGTTACTTTGATGACCATTCATTCTGCTAAAGGACTTGAATTTAGAAATGTTTTTATTGTCGGGATGGAGGAGAACTTGTTTCCCGGACCTATGTCAGCCGATTCGCCAAGGGCTTTGGAGGAAGAAAGGCGACTGTTTTATGTGGCAATAACCCGTGCCGAGGAGAATTGTTTCATCTCGTATGCCAAGAACAGATATAAGTATGGAAAGCCTGAATTCTGTAATCCGAGCCGTTTCCTTAAGGATATTAATCCGGCTTACTTGAAACTGCCTGCTGACAGTGGTTTTACTTCCGCGCGTAACGATGGGTATTCCAGACGTAATTATGAACGTGGCTATGAAAGAAGTGAAACTTACAGAAGTAACGCGCCTTCGATGTTTGATGGTGGTGAAATACCGCAGGAACCTGTGAGATTCGTTAAACCTGTGCCTCCAAGAAATCTGAAAAGGATTATTCCTTCTGTACCAAATACTGCGATAAACCGAAACACGGATTCTGGAAAGGCTGATACACACGGTGTGGAGGTAGGCCGACTGATAGAGCACGAGCGTTTCGGCAGGGGAGAGATTGTAAGACTGGAAGGTAGCGGTGATAACTGCAAGGCGACCGTAAGGTTTGAAAATGCCGGCGACAAACAACTGTTATTGAAATTTGCACGTTTTAAAATTATTGGATAATTAATATTATGGATTTGACTAAAGTGCCTTCTCCGTGTTATGTAATGGAGGAGGAATTGCTCAGAAAAAACCTGAGTTTGATAAAATATGTAGCCGAATCGGCAGGTGTGGAAATAATTTTAGCTTTCAAGGCTTTTGCTTTATGGAAGTCTTTTCCTATTTTTCGCGAATACATCAATTATACTACAGCGAGTTCAGAATACGAGGCACGTCTGGCTTTTGAGGAGTTTGGAAGCCGTGCGCATACTTATTCGCCGGCATATACGGAAGAAAACTTTCCGGCTTTCCTGAAATACAGCAGTCATATTACGTTTAATTCGCTTTCGCAGTTTAACCGTTTTTATCCTGTAGCGAAAGAATCCGGCAAGGATGTTTCGTTAGGAATACGTGTTAATCCTGAATATTCGGAGGTAGAAGTGGAACTTTATAACCCGTGTGCTCCAGGTACGCGTTTCGGCGTAACTGCCGATATGCTGCCGGAAACATTGCCTGAAGGCATTGAGGGATTTCACTGTCATTGTCATTGTGAATCAAGTTCGTACGAGCTTGAAAGGACTTTGAAGCATATTGAAAAGAAATTTTCCAGGTGGTTCCCTCAGTTAAAATGGCTCAATTTGGGTGGAGGACATCTGATGACCAGAAAGGACTATGATGTGAAACATCTTATAGGTTTGCTTCAGGGATTTAAACAGCGATATCCGAATCTTCAGATAATACTTGAGCCGGGTTCTGCGTTTGCATGGCAGACCGGACCGCTTGTGGCATCGGTGGTTGATGTGGTGGAAAGCAAGGGAATACGTACCGCAATACTTGATGTAAGTTTTACCTGTCACATGCCTGACTGTCTGGAAATGCCGTATCAGCCTGCTGTACGTGGAGCGGAGTCGCTTCCTGCTGATGCTGTAAAGATGGCGTCACCGGAAGAACATGTTTACAGATTAGGTGGAAACAGTTGTTTGAGCGGTGATTATATGGGAAGTTGGAAATTCGACCATGAGTTGCGTATAGGCGAAAGAATAATATTTGAGGATATGATACATTATACGATGGTCAAGACAAATATGTTCAATGGTATTCATCATCCTTCGATAGCCATACTTCATTCTGATGGAGAATTGGAAGTGTATAAGACATTCAGATACGAGGATTATAGAGACAGAATGTGTTGATGTCTGTGGTTTGCATTGGTATTTATTGTTCCAATGCAAACTGTATGTTTTTTGCAAGTATTGATATTCAGTTACTTGTAACTATTCGGGAAAAAACGGATAAAAAAAGTAATCAATTGTTTTGGTAGTTTCAAAAAAAGCTATACCTTTGCACTCGCAATCGGGAAAACAATAAACGATTGATTAAAAAGTTGCGGAAATAGCTCAGTTGGTAGAGCATAACCTTGCCAAGGTTAGGGTCGCGAGTTCGAGTCTCGTTTTCCGCTCGAAAATAGAAAAATTGACATTTTGAACAAGATGCGGAAATAGCTCAGTTGGTAGAGCATAACCTTGCCAAGGTTAGGGTCGCGAGTTCGAGTCTCGTTTTCCGCTCAAAAACAAATCTAATGAGGTTTGCGTTTTGCCCAGGTGGCGGAATGGTAGACGCGCACGTTTCAGGTGCGTGTGTCGAGAGGCATGCAGGTTCGAGTCCTG
>CALUIE010000043.1 GCA_944320605.1 uncultured Phocaeicola sp.
ACAACCAACTACCTTTGCTGCGATCAAGCCCTGGAGGATTCGAAGGGAGCTGGCCGTATGGGACTTACCCATGTTATTTTTGCATATCAATCAGGACATAGATGTCTTTCTCGATTGCGGGTGCAAAGGTAGGTATTTTTTTCAATTACACAACTATTCTTCAATAAAAAAATAAAGTTTTGTCCTTAAAAAGATGATTTTTCGCCGTTTTATATACTTCCTATGCCGAAAAAACTTACTTTTGCATCATAATTGATATAAACATTCGACATGGAAGACAAACCAAAGACACTACAAGAACATGCAATGCGTTTCGGCACTATGATGGGAATATTCTGGATAATAAAATTCTCATTCCTGCCTATGGGTTTCAAGATACCTTTACTGCAACTGTTGTTCATTTTCATGACACTGTTTGTCCCAATACTTGGATACATCTATATACGTAAATACCGCGAGCGTTACTGCAATGGTGAATTGCCATTTCTGCGCGGATGGGTATTCTCACTTTACATGTATTTTTTCGCGTCACTGCTTACCGCAGTAGCACATTACATATATTTCCGCTATATTGACAACGGTTATCTCATGGGTACATACCTGGAGCAATTGGAAAACCTGAAATCAGCACTTACGGGCGATATGGAAACATCAATAGACCAACTTATCCAAAATCTTGAAACCATATCATCTATGTCTGCCGTGCAACTTACCATGCAGTTAATATTCCAGAATATATTCTACGGAGCACTTCTGTCACTTCCTACAGCCTTATTGGCTATGCGAAGAAAGAAAAAAATCATAAACTAATCATATAACTACATAAACTCAAATGGACATATCAGTAGTAATTCCTTTATATAACGAAGAAGAATCATTGCCGGAGCTTCAGGCGTGGATAGAAAAAGTAATGAACGAACACGGTTTCAGTTATGAAATCATTTTCGTAAACGACGGCAGCACAGACCATTCCTGGAACGTTATAGAAGAACTAAGCCAAAAACATAAAAACATAAAAGGTATAAAGTTCCGCCGTAACTACGGAAAGTCCCCTGCCCTCTTCTGCGGTTTCGAGAAAGCTCAAGGCGATGTGGTCATAACCATGGACGCCGATCTGCAGGACAGTCCGGACGAAATACCGGAACTATACAGAATGATTACAGAAGACGGATATGACCTCGTTTCAGGATGGAAACAAAAAAGATATGACCCTCTTTCAAAAACTATACCTACAAAACTGTTCAATGCAACAGCCAG
Source organism: uncultured Phocaeicola sp. (assembly GCA_944320605.1). GTDB lineage: Bacteria > Bacteroidota > Bacteroidia > Bacteroidales > Bacteroidaceae > Phocaeicola. Next base: position 1,258 of record CALUIE010000043.1, read on the forward strand.
AAAAGTATCAGGCATAAAGAACCTGCACGACTTCAACTGTGGTCTTAAGGCATATCGCCGCGAAGTGATAAAGAACATTGAGGTTTATGGCGAAATGCACCGATATATACCTTATTTGGCAAAAAACGCAGGTTTCTCCAAAATAGGCGAGAAGGTAGTACACCATCAAGCACGAAAATACGGCAAGACAAAATTCGGTATAAACAGATTTGTAAACGGATATCTTGACCTGATTACACTGTGGTTCCTCTCAAAGTTCGGAGTAAAACCTATGCACATTTTCGGTTTCCTCGGATCCATTATGTTCTTCCTCGGATTTTTAGCACTCATCGCGGTAGGAGCGATGAAACTATACAACATGCACGTAGGCAATACATACAACCTTGTGACAGACAACCCGTATTTTTTCCTTGCGCTGACAACAATGATATTGGGTACACAACTGTTCCTCGCCGGTTTCCTCGGTGAACTCATTGCACGCAACTCCACAGAAAGAAACAAATATCAAATAGAAAAAGAATTTTAAGCAACGATGAACAAACTTCCAGCAATATTTATTGTCCTGATACTGTTTTCCGTTTTCATTCTGAACAGCTGTGAAGGAGAGAACTGCCCGCCCAACGCCATGGCATACGCAAAATTCACCATGGTAAACCAGAACGGAACTGCAGTAGCCCCTACCGTACCTACCAGCATAATAGGCCAGATGACAGCGGACGTAACCGTTTATGACACTCTCGACAATGGCCAGATTGTGGAAAGAATAGTGGAAGATTCAATAATCAGCGATACACTGGTAAACAAAGAAAGCAATATGAGTACATTCAAAGTGCCATTGAGTTATTCCGACCAGACCACTTTCATTATAAGCTATAACGGAGAACAGCAGGATTACATCACAATCAAACACAATAACATACCATACTTCATGAGTGTGGACTGCGGAGCTATGATGTTCCACGAAGCCACCGAAGTAACACACAGCAACGGGATAGATTCCATAGTAATCATAAATCCAAACATAGACAATTATGAGAAAGAAAACTTCAGGATATATTTTACAGTTTCTGATACTCAGTAGCCTGCTGATATGTCCGATGTATGCTTTCGCTCAAAAGAAAAAAGACAAGGACAAGGAAAAAATTGAAAATGTAAAGCTGTATCAGGGAACAACAGTAGGAATAGAGGTAGCCGGATTGGGAAACTACGTATTGGGAAGCGACATACTTAGTAGCGAAGTCATGTTCCAGGCAAACTTCCTTAACAGGTTTTTGCCTGTTGTAGAAGTAGGCTACGGAAAGGTTAACACCCTGAGCGATGCCACAGACATACATTACCGGACGTCAGCCCCATTCTTCAAGATAGGTGCCGACTATAATTTTTTCTACAACAAGCCTCACCTGCCAGGATTCCTGTATGGCGGACTTAGATATGGATTTTCATCATTCGTTTACGATGTTGACGGTCCTGACATGACCGACCCCAATTACGGAGGGCAGATAAAATATCCTTTTTCATATCACGGCATAAATACCACAGCCCATTGGCTTGAGATAGTAGGCGGAATGAAAGTCAGGATTTACAAAGGATTCTGCATGGGATGGAGTGTCCGCTACAAAAAACGGCTAAGTTATACCAAACACACCAATACAGAGCCTTGGTACATACCCGGATTCGGCGAAAATGCCGCAACCGGATTTACACTTTCATATCACCTGATGTACAATCTTCCTTTTTAATATATGAGTATAATTGAAATATGGCTTTTGGCGATAAGCCTTGCCATCGACTGTTTCACCGTTTCTGTGGCAAGCGGAATCATTCTCCACAAGGTTGAATGGAAAACATTCCTGAAAATGGGATTCTTTTTCGGTCTTTTCCAGGCAATGATGCCTTTCTTCGGATGGCTGGGAGCTAAAGGATTCCATCATTACATCGAGGCCTACGACCATTGGATAGCATTCGGACTGCTTACATTCCTCGGCGTGAGAATGATAAAGGAATATTTCAGCGATGAGGAATCGGAAAGTTTCAACCCACGAAAGCTGAAAGTAATCCTCACCCTTGCAGTAGCAACAAGCATAGACGCATTGGCGGTAGGCATATCATTCGCATTCACAGGTTTCAACACATTACGTTCACTCGCCCACCCGTTGGTTGCCATCGGAATCGCGTCGTTTGCCATATCGGTAATAGGAAGCCTCATCGGAGTATTTTTCGGCAAAAGATTCCACCTCCGGATGGAAATCTTCGGAGGACTGGTACTCATAGGCATAGGAGTGAAAATACTTATCGAGCATTTATCATAAAAAACATATACAACCATGAACAATAAATCTTTGAAATGGCAGATACCGTTCCTCATCCTGCTCATTGTGGGAACAGTTCTCATACTTAAGAAACAACCACCTTTCCATACAGACCAGGGACTTGTATTCGGCACAATGTACAAGATAACATACCAGTATGCCGACAACCTCAAGCCGGAAATAGAAGCCGCGCTGAAAGAAGTAGATAACTCACTGTCACCTTTCAACAAGACGTCAGTCATCACACGCATAAACAATAATACTGACATGACAGCCGACAGCCTACTGACTGATGTATATCTTCTGGCAAAAAGCATATCCGAAGAAACGGACGGGGCTTTCGACATAACCGTAGCTCCACTCGTAAACGCATGGGGATTCGGATTCGACAGCTCGACTAACGTCAGCCGCGAAACCATAGATTCACTGCGCCGGTTTGTCGGTTTCGAAAAAATATCTCTGAAAGACGGAAAGATAATAAAACAGGACAGCAGGACTATGCTTGACTGTAGCGCAATAGCCAAGGGATATGGAGTTGACCACGTGGCAAACCTTTTTGAAAGCAAAGGTATAGAAAACTATATGATAGATATAGGCGGCGAATTGAGACTGAAAGGCAAGAATGCGAAAATGAACACATGGCGTATAGGCATAAACAAGCCTATCGACGATTCACTGTCCGTGAACCAGGAACTGCAGACCGTGATAGAAATCACCAATGCCGGACTTGCCACATCGGGCAACTATCGCAACTTCTATTACAAAGACGGCAAGAAATATGCCCACACCATAAATCCCCGTACGGGCTATCCCGTACAACATAATATACTGTCATCCACTGTAGTAGCCGGAAACTGTGCCACAGCCGACGCATACGCCACAGCTTTCATGGTTCTCGGCCTTGACTCTGCCGTTGCCATCTGTAATGCTCATCCGGAAATAGATGCCTACTTCATCTATTCGGACGACAATGATTCTACACGCATATTCTATACCGAAGGAATGAAAAGATTTATCAGAAACAAATAATTTTAGAAAGGAAACATTCTATAACTGCAATGCCCTAACCAGCATCAAACTACCGGAGGGACTAAAAGAAATTGAAGCATATACATTCTATTACTGTACCTCTTTAACTGATATCACAATTCCTGAAAGCATAGAGTTTATAAGTAATGCATTTATTAGTCCCGCATTGACCACTGTTACCTGCCTGGCAGTAACGCCACCTGAACTGTTTTATGGCGAGTTTCAATCCGTAAACGTAATATATGTACCGGCTGGTTCAGTAGAAGCCTACAAAACATCGTCAAGTTAGTCTCTCTGCAAAGATAAAATAACCGCCATTCCATGACACTCCCATGAAATACGGAAATCCATAAAACGAGATTTACACGTCTCAGTCAAAACGCCCTGTCGTTTTAAGTCGAACGACAGGGCGTTTTGACTGAAATGACATGTCGTTTTTATTAACAAATTTTCATAGTATCATATTATTCTCCCCAAATCTTACTTTTTATCATTATTTTACACAAATACACGCTAAAAAAATTGGTTAATACATAGGATTTCATAACTTTGCATATAAGAAACATTTCATTTTGTCAGACCTTAATATTTTGAATTATGAATATCAATCAAATCATGGCTTCACTGGAAGCAAAGCATCCCGGTGAATTGGAGTATTTGCAGGCAGTAAAAGAAGTATTGCTCTCTATTGAAGATGTTTATAATCAACATCCCGAATTCGAAAAAGTTTCATTGATAGAACGTCTGGTAGAACCGGACCGCATAATAACTTTCCGTGTGCCTTGGGTTGACGACAAAGGCAAAGTGCAGGTTAATCTTGGTTACAGAGTACAGTTCAATAACGCCATAGGCCCTTACAAGGGAGGTATCCGTTTCCACGCATCAGTAAACCTCTCAATCCTGAAATTCTTAGGCTTCGAGCAGACATTCAAGAATGCCCTCACTACCCTGCCTATGGGTGGAGGTAAAGGTGGTTCCGACTTCTCTCCTCGCGGAAAGAGCGACGCAGAAATAATGCGTTTCTGTCAGGCATTCATGCTTGAACTATGGCGCCATCTCGGCCCAGACATGGACGTACCGGCAGGCGATATCGGTGTAGGCGGCAGGGAAGTTGGCTATATGTTCGGCATGTACAAGAAACTGACCCATGAATTTACCGGAACATTCACCGGCAAGGGACTTGAATTCGGCGGTTCCCTCATCCGTCCTGAAGCTACCGGTTTCGGAGGTCTGTACTTCGTGAAACACATGCTCGACAAGAAAGGCATCGACATAAAAGGTAAGACCGTGGCTATCTCAGGTTTCGGTAACGTGGCATGGGGTGCGGCTACAAAGGCTACACAGCTGGGCGCAAAAGTAGTGACAATATCCGGACCTGACGGTTATATTTACGACCCGGACGGAATTAGCGGCGAAAAGATAGACTATATGCTTGAACTCCGTGCTTCGGGCAACGATATAGTAGAACCTTACGCAGAAAAATTCCCTGGTTCTAAGTTCGTTCCGGGACGTCGTCCATGGGAAGTTAAGGTAGATATTGCACTTCCTTGCGCAACTCAGAACGAATTAAATGGCGAAGATGCTGGAAATTTGATAAAAAATTCCGTACTTTGCGTCGGAGAAATTTCAAACATGGGTTGTACGCCTGAAGCGATAGACGCATTTATCGAAAATAAGATAACTTATGCCCCAGGAAAGGCTGTAAATGCAGGTGGTGTTGCAACATCAGGTCTTGAAATGAGCCAGAACGCAATGCACATGAGCTGGAGCGCACAGGAAGTGGACGAGAAACTGCATCAGATAATGCACAACATTCACGAACAGTGCGTGAAGTATGGCACAGAACCTGACGGATATGTGAATTATGTGAAAGGTGCCAATATAGCAGGATTCATGAAAGTGGCTCATGCGATGATGGCACAAGGTATAGTATAGAATTAAATCTTTTGATTTAAGATATCTCGTTTAGTTGTATTTGTATTTTGTATTGTAGCTTGCGCTGCCCGCCTGTGAAGGTATGGCAGCATTTTTTTTGCTCAATAAATGGACCTATATAAACTTTAAAGAGTTATATATAAATTTAAAAATTATCTAAATGAGAAAAGGAATACTATTATCTGCCATGTCATTAATATTAATGACAGCATGTACAAAAGAAAATCTGACAGAAAACCAAGACACACTTAAAGTAACAATAACAGGTAATTCCATGTCCGGCTTTGCCAACAAAGAATCAAAAGAATCAAGAGCATCTACAATAAGTTATATTCCTGAAAATGAATCTATCATGTTCTACAGTACCGGGGGAGTAAAAGCTGAAGGCGATATATTGACCTACGAAAACGGGCAATGGACAGGACTAAAAGACAATAAATGGTACGTTGACGAAGGTACAGCAAACATTACGGCATACTATCCGGTTATAAACAACTGCAATGAACTGTATTATGAAAACGGCGAACTGAAAGACGTGGTGTGTTGTAAAACAACAGCCAATTATGGAGAAAACATAAATCTGTTATTTAACCATATATTCGCAAAATTAGTAGTCAACATCGAGAACGAGCTTAACAATACAGTAAAAAGTTTAAATATAAACATTCCGTATAAGATAAGCCAAATAGAGTTGCCTTCGGGAATATATAGTTTCGATGAGAATGGAAACGGCAACGTAATCATTGATAAAAACGAAGAAGGCAAATACGAAATTTTCATCCCTGCCTGCGATGATATGGATATATCATTGGATTTGGTATGTGAGGACAAAACATCTCACGCACCGATACCTAATAAGAATTTTCAGGCAGGATTCGAATATACATGCAATATACACAAAGGTAAAGGCATATACACCACAAGCGATTTTATTGCCTTCACGCATCTCATTAACGGAGAGCAAGAATATAATGGAAAAACACTTGAAGACTATGTAACAATCAAAGACGGAAGAAATGTGTATAACCTATATAGAAATTTAAGTTTTACGGACGAAAAATCCGCTTTAGTAAGAAGAATTGGAGATTACGATAAAACATTCGATGATATTTTTGACGGAAATAACCATACAATTGATAATTTGACACTAAACTTAAACAAAAAATCATCAAATAAAGGATTATTTGATAAAACTTCAGAAACATCTATAATAAGAAATCTTACTATATCTAATTGTAAATATAATGAATCAGAAGTATCAGATAATACATCACTATTCATAGGTATGCACTATGGTATTATTGAAAATTGCCATATCGTAAATGGAACTATGCCGAATGAGGGAGAAAATCTGAGAATTGCCGGATTTATCGCTAATAATTTTGGTTATATTATTAACTGTAGCATTTCTGGAATGAGTTTGAATAACAAAGATGGTTATCATGGTATCCTAACGTTTAACAACAATGGTCACATAATAAACTGTAGAATAAAAGGAGCATTAAATAAAAACTCGACAGGAAAGATGTCTTCTATTATAACTACTACAAACAATGGAAACATATTCAACGTATTCATCGAAGACTATAATGCTGGATTTTACGGAGTATGCTACACTAATACAACAAAAGGACAATATTACAACTGCATGATTCCTAATAATTATTCAAAGGTTATAGGAAGCGGAAATAACAATCCTGAAGGAGTAACGTTATATTCCGACACACAAGAAGAATACGAATCAATGGCAAAATCCTTAAACGATTGGATAGACGTAGAAGGTAAAAGCAAGTATCCTGACTTAACTTTCCGAAAATGGAAAACCGATCCAACGGAGAAAGTTATATTTGAATAATTCTCTAATTATATTTTTTTTGGAGATTTAAGTCATACATCTTGATATAAATATTGTATTTTTGCGACATCTTATAAATGAACAAAAATATGAACAAGAACAAATCTCTGATAATTATAATAGTAGTACTTGCCATTGTTATAGCAGGAGTGTCATTCTTCGCAGTACACCAAATGCAACAGAACAAGGAAATGTCCGAACTGTTTGCCATCGAAAAAATGGAAATGGAAAATGAATACAGTACATTTGCCACACAGTATGACGAACTGCAAATACAGATAAACAATGACTCGCTTAGGGAAAAACTGGAAAGCGAAAAGCTGAAAACCCAAAGACTCCTTGAAGAACTGCGACAGGTGAAGACCAGCAACGCCGCGGAAATAATGAGACTGAAAAAGGAACTTAAAACCGTAAGGGCGGTATTGAGAAGTTACGTAATGCAAATAGACTCGCTCAATAAAATAAACGCTGCGCTTCAGGAAGAAAACAAAGAAGTAAAAAGCAAATATAGTGCCGCTACAAGACAGATTTCTAACCTGTCAAAAGAAAAAGAATCTCTCAACGAGAAAGTGACACTTGCATCGCAATTAGACGCTACAAACATTATAACAGAACCGCTGAACAAACGTAATCGTGAAGCTAAAAGAGCAAAAGACGTAAAGAAACTTGCCATTTCCTTCACCATAGTAAAGAACATAACAGCCAAGACAGGTAATAAAACCATATACGTAAGAATAGCAAAGCCTGACAATGATGTTCTTTCAAAAAGCGAATCGAACACGTTTGCATACGAAGACAGAAATATTTCGTATTCCATAAAGAAAATGATTGAATACACCGGTGAGGAACAGACTGTTACAGTATATTGGGATGTAGAAGAATTCATGCCGTCGGGAACGTATAAAGTTTATGTTTTTGCAGACGGAAATATGATTGGACAAGGTTCGTTTACACTGAAATAAGGTATGCTGTATGTATAAGCACAGAAATGACAGAATGAGAAATTTTATATTTGGAATAATGGGCGGACTTGCTACAGCCGCCCTTGTTTCTTCATGCGGAGAAGACCGCTCCGGTGAATATTACGCGCTTATAACTACTCAGACATGGATGTATGAAACCATGCAACAGGAATATCTATATTATCAGGACATCCCTGAGAAGAAATCGTTGAACTTCTTCAATAAGCCAAGCTCATTTCTCAGTTCAATGGTTTCTTCGAAAGACAAAAAGTCCGGTTCCACTTTCTCGCATATCGATTCAGTATTTGTAACAACAAGAAGCACATCACAAACTCCTACATTCGGATTTGAAGGAACAATGGTAAGAGCCAATAACGGTTCGTACGGTATAAGGGTACTCTATACACAAAAGAACTCACCGGCAGAAGAAGTCGGACTGAAACGAGGAGACCTCATCATAGCCGCCAACAACAAAAAAATCAACAGTTCCGATTTGTTCTATATAACAGCACCTGAAGAAGCATACCTATTCACAATGGGTAAGCTGAACGACAAAGGTTTCGACACTATACAGACAGTACAAATGCCTGAACCGAGAATAGTGGAAAACGAAAATCTTTATAAATGGGATATTTTTGAGGTTTACGGAAAGAACATAGCATATATACTATACAATGAGTTCGGTGATAATGACATTCAAGACCTGAACAACATGTTCAGCCAACTGTCAGGACAGAACATCAACGACATCGTACTCGACCTGAGATATAACCCGGGAGGGTATGTAAACACCGCACAGCTGATTTCTACAAATCTCGCTCCAAAGGAAGCTATAGGAAATGTCTTCCTTAAAATGACGCATAACGACAAAATCAATAAAACGGACGTCCTGAATTTCGAGCAGTCTATGCTAATCAACGGAACACCGATAAGTTACGAAAACCTGTATATAATTACATCAGGCAGTACCGCATCGGCATCGGAAATAGTAATAAACTGCCTGAAACCGTATATGTTAGGAAGACTTATACAGGTTGGCACTGCAACTTTCGGAAAAAACGTTGCACAGCAACTATATACAGACGAAGTGCAGGCTCCTATGCTTGAATTCTGGATGACCAACAGTCTGTTGAGCAATGCGGAGGATTTCAGCGATTATTACACCAACGGACTGGAGCCGGATTATGAAATATCAGAAAATTTTAAAGGAGAATTAGGCGAGTTGGGAACAGCGCAGGATTCACTTATGATACCTATCATAAAGCATATAGAAACCGGAAGTTTCCCTACTGTTGGGACTCCGGAGGCCGCGTCAAGAAGCCTTGACAAGAAACTACGTTTTAATAATTCAATAGACCTGAAACCTAAATCGGCCATTATAGAATAAAAAATAGAAATCTTTTCAACAATATCCTTTGTTTATTTGTTATTAAGGCATATATTTGCAATGTTGCATAAACAACCAAACAATAAAAACATTTCATTTGGTATGAAAAGATTTCTTAGCTTAATCCTCTTGGCCGGAATAACAATAAACGGTTTCAGCCAACGCATCCTGTCATTAGACAGTTGCAGAAACCTTGCTATCCAGAATAACAAGGAACTGCGTATTGCACAAGAGAAAATAAATGCCGCCCATTATAACAAAAAAGCTGCATTTACAAACTATTTGCCTAAATTCGACATTATGGCAACCTACATGCGTACGCAAAAAGAAATTTCATTGCTCAGCGACGAGCAGAAAAATTCAATCAGTAATATCGGTACCGCAACAGGAGCACAACTGCAACAACAATTGCAGCAAATTGCAGCATCAGATCAGTTTTTAGGAACAATTCTTACTCCAATAATGAACATGATACCAGGACTTACAGCCGGACTTAACGGAGTTGGCCAGGGACTTGTCGATGCTTTTCGAACTGACACAAGAAACATGTTCGCAGGTGCCGCTACCCTAACCCAGCCACTATTCATGGGTGGAAAAATAATCGCATACAACAAAATAACAAAATATGCGGAGCAACTTGCACAGATGCAACATGCCACCGGTATGGAAGACCTTATCCTGAATACGGACAAGGCTTATTGGCAAGTTGTATCTCTTGTCAACAAAAAGAAACTGGCAGAAAGTTATCTCAAACTGCTTGAAACTCTTGATTCGGATATAGACAAAATGATAGCTGAAGGTGTAGCAACCAAAGCAGACGGTCTGAGTGTAAAGGTTAAGAGAAATGAGGCTGAAGTAACTCTAATGAAAGTAGAAAACGGATTAAGCCTGTCGAAAATGGTATTATGCCAGATATGCGGTTTGCCTCTTGATACAGATATTTCTCTGGAAGATGAGGATATGGAAAATCTTACATTGCCTAATTTATATACAGAAAGCAATGTAAACACGGCTTTGGAGAACAGACATGAACTTAAAAGCCTTGAACTGGCATCGCAGATATACAGACAGAAAGTAAACGTGGTACGTTCAGAATTCCTTCCTTCGCTTGCCCTTACTGCAAACTATGCCGTAACAAATCCTTCATTAGTCAACGGATTTGAAAACAAATTCAGAGGTTTCTGGGCAGCCGGAGTGGTATTGAAAGTTCCAGTGTTCCACTGGGGAGAAGGTATCTACAAAGTCAGAGCCGCAAAAGCTGAAGCAAACATCGCAAGATACCAGCTTGAAGACGTGAAGGAAAAAGTGGAACTTCAGGTGACACAAAGCTCATATAAGGTGAACGAAGCCACAAAACAGCTTCACATGGCAGAACAGAACATGGACAAGGCAGAAGAGAACCTTCGTTTCGCGACTCTTGGCTTCAAGGAAGGTGTAATACCGACAAGCAACGTACTCGAAGCACAAACAGCCTGGCTTTCTGCACAGTCTGGCAAAATAGATGCTCAGATAGACATGAAAATGAGCGAATTATATTTACAAAAATCAATGGGAACATTAAAATAATAAAAAGATATGGCTGATAAATCACAACACAGCAATGTTTTGCTGGCATTCTTTACATTGGTGGCTGCAATAGTCATCGTTAGCGTTATAGGTTTCTTCACTCTTGGCAAAGGTCCGGAAATCATACAGGGTCAGGCTGAAGCTACCGAATACAGGGTTTCAAGCAAAGTACCGGGGCGTATCCTGAAATATTTCGTAACCGAAGGCGACCAAGTCAAGGCAGGCGACACACTGGCTATACTTGAAGCGCCGGATGTAATGGCTAAATTATTGCAGGCGCAAGCTGCCGAACAGGCTGCTTTGGCCATGAACCAGAAAGCTAACAAAGGAACACGTTCCGAACAGCTACAAGCTGCGTTCGAAATGTGGCAAAAAGCCAAAGCTGGTTTGGATATAGCAGAAAAATCATATAAGAGAGTAAACAATCTGTTTGAACAGGGAGTAGTTTCAGAACAGAAAAGAGACGAGGCTAAAGCCCAGTACGAAGCAATGAAAGCCACAGAAAAGGCTGCAAACGCACAATACACAATGGCAAAAAACGGAGCTCAGGCAGAAGATAAGGCTATGGCTGCCGCTCAGGTGGAACGCGCTAAAGGTGCTGTGGCTGAGGTATCATCTTATATAAACGAGACTTATCTTGTAGCATCTGCAGACGGCGAAGTAACTGAAATTTTCCCTAAAGTGGGCGAACTGGTCGGCACAGGCGCACCAATCATGAATGTTGCACAGATGGATGATATGTGGGTTACATTCAACGTAAGAGAGGATTTGCTTAAAGACTTCACAGTCGGTGGAGAAATAAAGGCTTACATTCCTGCTCTTGAAAAGGATGCCGTACTAAAGGTTTACTATATGAAAGACATGGGAAGCTACGCAGCATGGAAAGCAACAAAGACTACAGGACAGTTCGACCTCAAGACTTTTGAGGTAAGAGCCAAAGCTGTTGAGGCTGTAGAGAACTTGCGCCCTGGAATGTCTGCCATAATTGAAAAATAATAAAGCAATATGTCGAATACCGCCTATAAACTTATAAAGATAATGAGGCGCGAGGTGCTTCGTATCGCTACGAAACCGATGTATCTGTTTTGTATGATTATCGCACCTCTGCTCTGTTATGTGTTTTTCGCTACTCTGATGAGTAACGGACTGCCGACAGACTTGCCTGCCGGGGTGGTGGACCTCGACAACACATCTACCACAAGAAACATAATCAGAAATCTAGATGCATTCCAGCAGACAAAAATAGTGGCACATTACAGTAGTGTGGCAGAAGCGAGAAAAGCCATGCAGAAGGGAGAGATATATGCTTTCTATTACATTCCTGAAGGAACAACCGAAGAGACTTTGGCAAGCAGACAACCTAAGGTGTCGTTCTATGCAAACTATTCATATCTCATTGCAGGGTCACTGATTTACAGGGATATGAGAACAATGTCTGAATTGGCAGGAGGAGCTGTCGGAAGGGCCACACTCTACGCCAAAGGAGCTACAGAGGATCAGGCAATGGCATTTCTGCAACCTATCGTAATAGATACTCATGCCATAAACAATCCGTGGCTGAATTACTCCATTTATCTGTGTAACACTCTTTTCCCGGGTGTGCTTATGCTGCTGATATTCATGACCACAGCATATACATTAGGAACGGAGATAAAGGAGAATACAGGAAAAGAACTGATGGCACTGGCAGACAATTCTATTGTTACGGCTCTGATAGGGAAGATTCTTCCTCAGACATTAGTATTCTTCATCATGGCTACATTCCATAACATTTATCTGTACGGATTTCTGCATTTCCCATGTCACGGAGGCATATTCTCTATGATAATGGCAGGATTGCTGTTAGTACTGGCATCGCAGGCTGTAGGAATTTTCTTCTACGGACTGTTCGGCTCTATGCGTCTTGCCCTTAGTGCCGCATCACTGTGGGGAGTACTGTCATTCTCCATTTCAGGCTTTACATTCCCTGTAATGGCAATGCACCCTACCCTTCAGGCTCTGAGTTACCTGTTTCCGTTGAGGCACTACTTCCTGTTATATGTAAATCAGGCTTTGAACGGATACCCGATAATTTATGCATGGCATTCCGTTGTGGCACTAATGCTGTTTCTGCTCTTACCGTTCTTCGTACTTAAGAAGCTAAGACATATTATGGAGACATACGAGTATCTCCCTTAATACTATTTTAAATTATGAAACATCAATCATTTAGAAATATTGTCCGTCAGGGTTTCTCAAGTCTGTTCCACATCTGTGTAAGAGAACTGAAGAGTGTGTTCAAGGATCAGGGGGTACTTATATTCTTCATTCTTGTACCTCTGGCATATCCTCTGGTTTATGCTTTTATATACACACAGGAAGTAGTAAGAGAAGTACCGGCAGCCGTAGTTGACAATAGCCGTTCGTCATTAAGCAGAGAATTCATACGAATGGTAGATGCCACCCCGGACATCAAAATACAGTCTTACTGTGCTGATATGGAAGAAGCACAAAATCTCATTGAGGAAGGAAGAGTATATGGAATAATATACATACCTGAAGAATTTGCACGCGACATCTCGCAAGGCAAACAAACATCTGTAAGCATTTTCAGCGACATGAGCGGTTTGCTTTATTACAAATCATTGTTATTGGCCACTACCAATACATCGCTTGAGATGAACAAGGATATAAAAATCCAGAGAATGGGTAATACCACCTCGCGTCAGGACGAAATAAGTACGGCACCGATAGAATATGAGGAAGTGTCATTATTCAATCCGCAAGATGGATTTGCCAGTTTCCTTATTCCTGCGGTACTTATACTTGTCATCCAACAGACACTGTTGCTTGGAATTGGTCTGTCTGCCGGTACCGCAAGAGAAACAAACAAATTTCAGGATCTTGTACCTTTAAGCAGGAAATACAACGGAACACTGCGAATAGTACTCGGCAAATCATTGGCTTATTTCCTGATATATGCTATAGTATCGGCATACGTGCTGTGTGCTGTTCCTAAAATGTTCAGTCTGGTTCAGATTCCGGACCCGATGACATTGCTTCTGTTTATACTTCCTTATCTGTTGGCTTGTATATTCTTCGCGATGACATGCTCAATCTTTATACATCACAGAGAATCGTGTATGATGATTTATGTGTTCACATCAGTACCTTTACTGTTCATTTCCGGTATCTCATGGCCGGGAGCTGCCATTCCTGATTTCTGGAGGGTTGTTTCATGGATATTCCCTTCTACATTCGGAATAAACGGATTTGTAAGAATAAACAGTATGGGAGCCACACTATCTGATGTACTTCCTGAATTCAGGGCATTATGGCTACATACCGGCATATATTTCATAACGACCTGTATCGTTTATCGCAGACAAATACAGATAAGCCACAGACATGTGGAAGAAAAACTTAAAAGAGTGAGAAAATATTTCCGTCTTAAGAAAAAAGAGAATATTATCTCATAACAGACCGTAAGTTCATCATTATTAACAATTCATCTTATACTTATAAGAGAGAATACTATTAGCTTTGCAAATGGTTTTAAAAACGTTTGCAAAGCTTTTTATTTACATGAAATCAATGAAAAGAATTAACCTTTACATCACTATTATAATATTACTAACCGTTTTCAATACAAACTCCAATGCTGTAATAAACGGTATAAATGATGAAGAAAAAACTAAATTCAAAGTAGAAATAAAGAATTCTATAGGTGAACCTCAGACAAAAGTCTTCCTGAAAATATCAGGAAGAAGCGAGACTTATAAAACGGACTCATGCGGAGTTATCAGTTTCGAATACGAAGTCCCCAAAAACTATAAAAGGACAGCCAACATTTATCTGAATGACGACACCAAAAATCCTGAAAAGACTTTCACACTTGATAAAGAGAAAACAGAACTTAAATTCTGTATTGACTCTAAAGACGACATACTCAGATTTAAGCAGGAAAACAGTACATTCAACATTGAAGGTATAGTGACAACCGAAGATGGTGAGCCGATTACCGGAGCAACTGTAAGCATACAGGGAACAGGGAAATATACTACGACCGATGAAATAGGTCTGTTTGCCATAGATGCCGATTTCAACCACTATATTATAATAAGGGCAAACGGTATGGAAAATCTGTCTATGACTGTAAGCCCTTTTCTCATGAATCAGAATGACGCATACAATATAGTAATGAGAAAAAAAAGCGGAGAAAAGATTTATTCAAATGTTGAGAATATGCCTGAATATCCGGGAGGAATGAAAAACTTCAAAAGATATATTGACAAAAATCTGAAATATCCTGAAGAAGCCAAGAAAAACAAAATAGAAGGTGTAGTGGTTATGCAGTTCGTTGTCGAAAAAAATGGTGACGTAACAAACCCGAGAGTTGTGAGAAGACTTGAAGCATCACTCGATTCTGTAGCAATGAATCTCATTAAGGGTATGCCAAGATGGACTCCGGCTTCAGATCACGGAGTAAAGGTGAGATGTAAATATTCAGTACCTGTTGCTTTCAAGATTCCTGTACCAAAACCTGTAGTAATAGAAAAAAATACTATCAAAGACGTTGTTCTTAGTGATAGCATTACAGCATTGAACGATAGTACTATAATCACTCCTGATAGTCTAACTACAGACAGTATCGTGAATGACAGCATTCTGAATGACAGTATTATTCAAGCTAACGACAGTATAAGGAATGATTCTACCGTAATAGAAAAACAGCTTGACACACAAACGAATGTCACTAAAGTAAAGAAAAGGAATGCGTTCGTAAGATTCTTCAGATGGTTGTTCGGTATAAAGGATAAGAAAGAAAAAGAAGATGAAATCAGTGAAGACAATAAAGACATAAGTAACATATCTGAACAACCTATTACTGAGATAAAAAACGAGAACAATACAACCAAGGAAGAGGAAGAAGAAAAAGAACTATAAACATTAAAATCATTCACACATGAAAAGATTATTCACACTGTTGCTTATGATTGTCGGATTAACGTTCGGCATTCATGCAGAAAAAGTTACACTAAAGGATGTTGCAAACGGGACATACCGTGCAAAGAATATTTACGGTTTAAGACCAATGCTTGATGGTGAACACTATACTCAAATAAGTGCCGACAAGAAAAGAATCGTAAAATACTCATTCAAGACCGGTAAGGAAGTAGGTACAGTATTTGACGTGACAACAGCACGCGAGTGCAACCTTAAATCGTTTGATGACTATATAATGTCACCTGATGAAAAGCTTATTCTTATACAGACAGAGACAAAGCCTATCTACAGACGTTCATTCACTGCTGAATATTATATATATAACGTAAAGAACAATAAAATGAAACCGCTTTCAAAAAACGGACCGCAACAGGTTCCGCTATTCTCGCCAGACGGTTTCCAAATAGCATTTGTAAGAAATAACAATATTTTCTTAGTAAAACTTCTTTTCGGTAACAGTGAATCGCAAATAACAAAAGACGGTGAATATAATAAAGTCCTGAACGGTATCCCTGACTGGGTTTATGAAGAAGAATTCGGTTTTAACAGAGCCTTTGAGTTCAGTGCCGACAGTAAGATGATTGCATATATAAGATTTGATGAAAGCCATGTAAAACAGTTCTCCTTCCCATGGTATAAAGGTATGGCACCGGAAAAGAGCGAATACGAATACTATCCTGGAGCCTACGAATACAAATATCCTAAAGCTGGGGAGGTAAACTCTAAAGTCACAGTACATACTTTCGACATTAAAAATAAAGTTACAAGAAAAATGGACCTACCTTTGGACGAAGACGGATACATTCCTCGAATCAAGTTCACCTCTGATCCTGAAAAATTGGCTATAATGACTCTAAACCGTCACCAGAACAGATTCGACATGTATATGGCAAATCCTAGAAGCGGTATCTGCAAACTGACTATTCGTGACGAGGCCGAACAATACATCAAGGAGCCTGCATACGCTAATATAAGATTCTACACAGAAAATATAGTAATGATGAGTGAAAGAGACGGATATAACCATCTTTATCTCTACACTATAGGTGGAAACCTTATAAGACAGATTACAAAAGGGCAATATGAAGTAACTGACTTTCTCGGATGGGACGAAAAGACAAATGAATTCTATTATAGAGGATACGACAATAGCCCACTAAGAACAGCTATTTTTAAGGTTAACAAGAAAGGTGAAGTAACCAAACTGTCAAAGAGAATTGGTACAAACAATGCAATCTTCAGCAGCAATATGGAATATTTCATCAATACTTTCTCAAATATGAGTACTCCTACTCTTATCACCATCAATAACAATAAGGGAAAAGAGATTGTAACTCTGCTTGACAATAAGGAACTTAAAGAAGATACCAAATCACTGAACTTGCCACAGAAAGAATTCTTTACTTTCAAGACAAGCAACGGAACAGAGCTGAACGGTTGGATAATGAAACCTGTGGACTTCAATCCAAACAAGAAATATCCGGTAATCATGCACCAGTACAGCGGTCCGGGTTCACAACAGGTACTCGACAAATGGGGTATCGGAAGTTTCGGCGACGGTGGTATGTTCGAAGCATATATGTGCGACAAAGGATACATCATGGTATGCGTTGATGGACGCGGAACAGGCGGACGCGGAGCAGAGTTTGAAAAATGTACATACTTGTATCTCGGTGTAAAAGAATCGGAGGATCAGGTTGAAACAGCCAAATACCTGAGTTCACTGCCATACGTTGACGGCAAGAGAATTGGTATATGGGGATGGAGCTTCGGTGGATACAACACACTTATGTCAATGAGCGACGGAAGTGGAGCTTTCAAAGCAGGTGTTGCCATAGCCGCACCTTCATGCTGGAAATACTACGATACTGTTTATACGGAAAGATTCATGCGTACACCTAAAGAAAATGGTGAAGGATATGAAGCTGGTTCAGCCATCTGTAGAGCAGCAAACCTAAAGGGAAGCCTGTTACTTATCCATGGTACCGCAGATGACAATGTTCATTACCAGAACTGTGCGGAATATGCAGAAGCACTTGTGCAGGCAGGAATACAGTTTGACATGCAGATTTACACAAACCGTAACCACAGTATATTCGGAGGTAACACCAGACATCATCTTATGACAAGAGTCAGTGAATTCTTTATAAACAACCTATAATTAAGTTTACGAGTTGACAAGGCTCATTAATAACTTTGTCAACTCGTAAACTTCTTTACTTGTCACCTAAAACATAATCTATGACACACATCAGGAAACCGGAATGGCTGAAAATAAGTATCGGAGCAAACGCCAGATACGCAGAAACAAAAAAAATTGTAGATACCCATAAACTTCACACAATATGTAGCAGCGGACGTTGCCCTAACATGGGTGAATGCTGGGGTAAAGGTACAGCCACATTTATGATTTGCGGAGCTATATGTACCCGTTCATGTAAATTCTGCAACACATGTACAGGTAAGCCCCTTCCACTCGATGAAAACGAATCGGCAAACGTGGCAGAATCAATAAAACTGATGAAATTAAACCATGCCGTTATAACGTCTGTTGACAGAGACGACCTTGAAGACTTAGGAGCAGAACATTGGGCAAAAACATTATTCAAGATAAAAGAAATAAATCCGGGAACTACAATAGAAGCACTAATTCCTGATTTTCAAGGGAGAACAGAATTAATAAGAAAAGTAATAGAGACAAAACCGGATATTCTGTCACACAATTTGGAAACCGTAAGAAGAATCAGTCCGCTGGTTAGAAGTGTTGCTAAATATGATACAAGCCTCAACGTGATAAGACAGATTTCGGAAAGCGGAATCACTCCAAAATCAGGTATTATGGTTGGTTTAGGCGAAAGTAAAGAAGAAGTATTACAAACTATGGATGATTTGCTTGAAGCAGGATGCAAAATCCTTACTATAGGACAATATCTTCAACCAACGCACAAACATTATCCAGTGGTTGAATACATCAGACCTGAGCAGTTCGATGAATATAGAGTAATAGGAGAAAACAAAGGGTTCGAAGCTGTTGAAAGTGGACCTTTGGTAAGATCGTCATATCATGCGGAAAAACATATCATTCATAAATGAACAATATTAGTATTTTGTTTGTTGATTTTTTTGATATATAATGAGAAAAACGACAAACAAGAATTGAGCATGAACATAAGAAACAAAATAGTATCAATAGGACTGTTACCTATCATCATCACATTAATAGGATTGCATTTTTTTCCTAATACAGAAATGCTTGGAGTAGGATTAGTTCTAAGTTTAATAATGCTTACATATAACATTATTAAAATGAAAGATCTTAATTTCTTTCTCTTATTAGGTACTTTTGGAATTGGAACATGCTTTTTCCTCAGACTGTTCTGGGGATATAAATATGTACCTCTCAACACAATAACTCCCACTGTGGAGTTTTCGCTGATGATTTTCGCATTCATTTATTACACTGCACCTGAATTATACAAGGACTTGTTAGACAGATTAGGTATAAGAGTATGCTTCTCCTATAAATTTGAAACAAAGATAATCATCATACTGTCTTCTATTCATCTTATACTGCTCTATATAATCAAGACTCTAAACCACGACTGGAGTCCTGAAGGACGTTTCTTCATGATAAATGTTGTTCCTGTATCAATCTACATTATTTGTCTTGTTATTAATACCTTAGGAATCCATATAGCTGCAAAGATTGAGAAATCTGAACAGAATATAATACGTATCGCACCTATATGCAACGGAAAAATTCTACTATCGCGAAAAAATATACCATCACAAATATGGGATATCCCCATAGAAAGAAATCTGGAAGGAGACATGGATGATTGTAAAAAGTATGCTATAAAAATAACAAGAAGGTTTACAGGCAAAAACCTACAACCACGACTTATATTACAGTACAGTGAAGAATGTTCATGTGGAATATGTAATAATATTCTCCTATTTATATTACCTCTGAAAGATGAAAAAGATATTAATACAGATGGAAAATTTTTCTGTTTCGATGAGATAGAAAACAAACTGGAAAGTTTGAATCCATCCATAAAAAAAGAGCTGGAACATCTTAAGAATGCTGCCAGCTTATGGAAAGAGTTCTATTTATAAATAAGAAATATACATGGTATTTTCGACAAATCAGGAAGTTTGCCGTTCCATTCCTTTAGGGTACGTGTCTTAATATACTCTCCCTCGCATGTAATATTCGCTGCTATACATAATTTAGTTTGTGGACGGCAAGTCTTAATTATATCCTCCATCATTTTGTTATTCCTATATGGAGTTTCAATAAACAATTGAGTTTGATTCTCAGAATATACTCTGTTTTCAAGTTCCTTCAACCTTTTAATTCTGTCATTGGCATCTATAGGCAAATAACCATGAAAAGCAAAACTCTGACCATTGAATCCAGATGCCATTACCGAAAGTATTATTGAAGACGGACCAACCAAAGGTATTACTTTATAATTTTTACGTTGGGCGATAGAAACCACATCAGCACCCGGATCTGCCACAGCAGGACAACCGGCTTCAGAAATAACTCCCATAGAGTTGCCTTCAGCCAAAGGTCTCAAGAAACCTGATATTTCTTCTGGAGAAGTATGTTTGTTTAGTGTAAAGAATGTCAAATCATCAATAACAATTGAACGGTCCACTTTCTTGAGAAACCTTCGTGCGGAACGTACATCCTCAACTATAAAATATTTTATTTCTGTTATGATTTCCTTATTGTACGACGGCAACACCTTCTCTATTGGAGTATCTCCCAATGTTACCGGCAATAAATATAATGCTGTTTCCATAATTCATCCAAATACTTAAATGTCAATATCCATCAACATTCCTTCGTAATCAGTATTATTCAAAAGTTCCTCATAAGTAACACTTGGATTTTTCCTCATAAACTCATCAATATATTGCATTCCAAGCCATATTCCAATCATAGGAGGAACTTCGTCCTTTAAAACAGGATTTGGCATTGGCTGAATATAGGAACGAATTATCATAGGGTCAGTACGTTCCAGATGATTTGTCTTGCTTACCCACTCTATGAATTGTTTCTTATTATTGCTACACCATTCCAGCTGCTGTTCATTATAGCCGAGAATCCTTTCTCCTAATTTCTTCACTCCCAAAGCCTTTTCGGTTATCCAAGCTATTTTACCTCTATACATTATTAAATCAAACAACGTACGGTGATCTTTTTCCCACGGGAACGGATAAAGACTCAACAGATAAAACGATATACAGTCAGGGACTATCCTTTCAGGATTCATTGAAACACGTTGATAATTATAATAATATCTTTTATACATAGGATAATCTTCACCCATATACTTATCAAGACTAATACCTATAAGACTGTCTGATACAACTACAGACTGATTAAGAGCAGAAATTTGAGAATAAACTACAGGTATAGGAAGTGATGGAAGTCTCTTCTTCAGATATAAAAAACCTTTTGTCAATTCCTTTTCAAAACTATCGAGGTCCTTATACTTATCTTCCACATCAAGCATCAGATTTACAAGAGAAGTATCAGAATAATAAGCGCATAAACGGTCATTGATTTTTTCATCATCAACTGACCCCAATGCCAACACGTCCTCGATAAGAAGTTTTGTCGCATGAGGGAATTGCGTATTCATCTTCTGTAGAGACGTAAAACTGTTCAAGGCAGAAGCCTCAAACTGCAATCTGTCATATCTATGTATTTTGACTTTATTTTCAGATAAAAAAAAGTCTTCCTGCCTGTCATCACGACAGGCAGAAAGTACAAATAAACTTAATATTATGATTAAAATGTATCGCATTAATTGAATAAAATTATCCGTAGATAATGTTACCATTTTCATCTTTATATTCATCAAGTCCCTTTTCGTATGTAGCCATTGCACGAAGACTCATACCTACACTTGAGAAACCACCATCGTGGTAAAGGTTCTGCATAGTAACCTTCTTTGTCAAGTCGGAGAACATAACAATACAGTAATCAGCACATTCGTCTGCAGAAGCATTGCCAAGAGGAGACATACGGTTTGCAAAATCAAACAGTTTGTCCATACCCTTAACACCAGATCCCGCAGTAGTCATAGTAGGCGACTGTGAAATAGTGTTGATACGAACATGATGTTCACGACCGTAAATATATCC
>CALUIE010000044.1 GCA_944320605.1 uncultured Phocaeicola sp.
AATATAACCACTGTAGAAACTGCAATGGCTGTCTTGTGGCCTTCGCATTTAACAACCGGTTCTGCTCCAAGTACTGCTGCAGCTCCACAAATTGCACTACCGGTGGCTGTCATCAGTGATGTATCGGCATCCATTTTCAATAATTTACCTAACCATACTCCAAGGAATATTGTTCCTGACACTATTATTGTATCTATTACAACTGCCGGTATTCCTACTGCTGCTACTTGTGTAAGTGTAAGGCGGAAACCGTATAGTACGATACCTGCACGAAGTATCTGTTTTGTACAGAATTTGATTCCTGGTACCCAAGTCTCAGGCAGTTTGTTTCTAAGGCTGTTGGCATACAGCATACCGAGAATTATACCTACAATCAGCGGACTGAATGACAAACTTTTTACAAATGGAATTTCCGCAATGTAGAATGCTGCGAAAGAGAATAGTGCGATAAGCAGAATACCGTGGATGGTATTGGCGCGATTTTCTTTTGTAAACATATCGTTCTTGTTTTATATTATAGTTTCTTGTTTTCGGCTGCAAAGATAGTGCTTTTGTCAATATGTTGTTTTTCATCTTATTTTATGGCTTATAACTTTTGGTAATATCCAAAATATAGAATAAATACTGTTACCTGTTTTCACAATATCAAGCATTATTGTTAATTTTGCGCCCGAAAATATAAATATAACAGAATGAAGAATTTAATAGGTGCTTTCCTGGTATTGGGTATTGTTGTTATGACATTTTCGTCATGTGGAGATAAAACAATGAAAATGAATAACCCACGCAATATAAAAGGTGTGGTGAGTTACAAACGTTCTTTCGGCGATTTAAATGCCGTACAGTTGAAATCGGCAAAAGCTATTGGCATTTCTCCGGTAGCATCACGTGAAGAGGCTGAAGGTCTTAAAAAGAAACTTGTGGAAATAGGACCGTGTGAATATTATGATATGGATTCATTGACACACTCTATTCCTTATTTGGTTCCTACAGCAAGTGCCCTACTTGAAACAATAGGTGAGAACTTTCTTGATTCGCTTGAGAATAAAGGACTTAATCCGAACAAAATTATAGTGACTTCCGTCACTCGTACTAAAGAGGATGTTAAACGTTTGAGACGTACGAACGGTAATGCGTCCATGAATTCATGTCATTTCTATGGAACAACTTTTGACATAAGCTGGAAGCGGTTTTCTAAAGTTGAAGATCCTGACGGACGTCCTATGCAAGATGTACGTGCAGATACATTGAAGTTGGTTTTGGCAGAGGTACTTCGTGATTTGAAGAAGGAAGAAAAATGTTACGTAAAGTATGAATTGAAACAGGGATGTTTTCATATAACAGCAAGATAACATTATTATGAGCAGATATTTTATTTACCTTGCATACGATGGTACAAACTATCATGGTTGGCAGATTCAGCCCAATGGAGTAAGTGTGCAGGAAACTCTTAACAAGGCTTTATCTGTTTTTTTAAGAGATGACAGTATAGAGGTGGTAGGAGCTGGACGTACTGATGCCGGAGTTCACGCTAAACTTATGGTGGCTCATTTTGATATTGACCGTGATTTGGATTGTAATCTTGTGACAGATAAATTGAATCGTCTGTTACCTCAGGATATATCAGTCTATAGTGTTCGACGTGTCCGTGATAATGCTCATGCACGTTTCGATGCAACATATCGTACATATAATTACTATGTAACTACACGCAAAGATCCATTTGCACGGCATTATTCATGGAGACTTTTTCAGAAACTGGATATTGAAAAGATGAATGAAGCAGCGGCAACTCTGTTTGAATATACTGATTTCACAAGTTTCAGCAAGCTACATACAGATGTAAAGACAAATAATTGTAAAATTATGTATGCCGGTTGGAAACAGTGTGGCGAAGATGAATGGGTATTTACAATTAAGGCAGATAGATTTTTGCGAAACATGGTTCGTGCCGTGGTCGGTACTTTGGTGGAAGTAGGACGCGGGAAATTGTCGGTCGATGGATTTAGGAAGGTGATAGAAGATAAAAATCGTTGTAGTGCAGGTACGTCAGTCCCTGCCAATGCTTTGTTTCTTGTTGATATAGGTTATCCGGAGGATTTATTTCTGTAGAAGATTTGTTTTCCATACAAACTCATAAACTAAAAAACTAAATATATGTGGTTACTATTGGCTTTCTGTTCAGCAGCTTTGTTGGGCTTTTATGATGTATTCAAGAAAAAATCATTGGCGAACAATGCCGTATTACCTGTTTTGGGATTGAATACATTATTCTCCAGTTTGATATTTCTTCCGTTTATATTGATATCCCATTTCAGCCCGGATATGCTTTCTGGATCTTTGTTTTATGTTCCTGAAGCAGATTGGAATGTTCATAAATTTATTATATTAAAGTCGTTTATTGTGCTTAGTTCTTGGGTGTTCGGGTATTTCGGAATGAAACATTTGCCTCTTACAATAGTTGGTCCAATCAATGCTACACGTCCGGTGATGACACTGGTTGGTGCACTTCTTATTTTTGGCGAACGCCTTAATTTATATCAATGGATAGGAGTTCTGCTTGCGATTGTCTCCTTTTTTCTTCTTAGTCGTTCCGGTAAAAAAGAGGGGATAGATTTCAAACACGACCGTTGGGTGTGGTTTGTTGTATTGGCAGCGGTTCTTGGTGCTATAAGCGGACTTTACGACAAGTATCTTATGGGGCAGTTTAATAATATGGTTGTACAGGCATGGTACAATATATATCAGTTATTTCTCATGGGAGGTGTTATACTATTTCTGTGGTGGCCAAGACGCAAACATGGGACACCTTTCCGTTGGGATTGGTGTATAATATTGATATCAATTTTTCTTTCCGCAGCCGATTTCGTATATTTTTATGCATTATCAATGGAAGATTCAATGATCTCTATTGTATCTATGGTAAGGAGAAGTAGTGTTGTTGTTTCTTTCCTTTTCGGAGCCATGGTATTCCGTGAGAAAAATTTAAAGAGTAAAGCTATAGATTTATTTTTAGTCTTGATTAGTATGTTGTTCCTATATTTGGGAAATGTTTTAGGTACTGATTAATTTTTTTCTGTTTTTTATGGGGTGTTTTCTGATATGTACATCATATGAATTATCAAATATTTGTATATCAGTTATTTAAGATGTGTTTTAGTACATCTGTATTTATTTAGTACTAATATAACTATGCTTATCTTTGCATAAACAAGAAACACAAAAACACCCTTATATTTTCATTCTATATCTTTAATCGCTAGAAAAGCCGTATCCTAATATCTTGCTCATGGATATTAATGATACGGCTTTTTAATTTAGTATTTTAATCTTCTAAATTTTCATCATCATCTAAATCGAAATCGTCAAAAAATTCTGGAGTTAGAAAATCATCCAAACTACGTCTGTCTTTTTTTGTTGGTCTTCCTGTTCCTCTTGCACGATCTATAAAACCGCTTATTTTACTCATCTCAAGAAGTTCGTATTGTTCCGGTGATGTTACGTTTTCCATTATTTCAGGAATAAGTTTAGCTCCTACACGTTTTTCTATGGCTTGTAAAACCTTGAACGAATATGTAATTGGAGATTTCTTTACGTTTATGATATCACCAGGCTTAACCATCCTTGACGGTTTTATTTGAGCTCCATTTATGCTTATTCTACCTTTCTTGCAGGCTTCAGCTGCAATAGTTCTTGTTTTGAAAATTCTTGCGGCCCATAACCACTTGTCTATTCTTGCTTCAGACATTTTATTTGTTGTTAAATTGGTTCATTGTTATATTTAGACCTGCCAAACAGAAACTTTTTATAACTTCACATGCTAACTCAATTCTTTCCGGAAGAATATTCTTAGCCTCTCCGTCAAACTCTCCGAGAACAAAATCTATTTGTCCTCCTTTTGGAAAGTCATTTCCTATACCAAAACGCAAGCGTGAATAGTTTTGTGTTCCCAATGTTGCTGCAATGTGTTTCAATCCGTTATGACCGGCATCGCTACCTTTTCCTTTGAGCCTCAGTGTTCCTATAGGTAAAGCAAGGTCATCTACTACGATTAAAACATTTTCCAAAGGTATCTTTTCTTGTTGCATCCAGTAACGGACTGCATTTCCACTCAGATTCATATAGGTTGATGGTTTCAGTAATATAACCTGTCGTCCTTTTATTGAAAGATTGGCTATTGCCCCGTAACGTTTGTCACTAAAAACAATATTGGACGCCTTTGCAAGGGCGTCCAATACCATAAATCCTATATTGTGACGGGTATTTCGATATTCCTCACCGATATTTCCCAGTCCTACTATCAGATATTTCATTAATATGGATTTGTAATGTATTAGTTATTTAAACTATTACTTATTTTTTTGCTGTAGCTGCAGCAGCCTGAGCACCACGTGCGGCACGAGTTAATTTAACAGCACATACAACAGCTTCTTTTGCATTCAGAATCTGTAATCCTTCGTAGTTTAACTCACCAACTTTAATAGTCTTACCAAGTCCTAAATTTGTAACATCAATAATGAGTTTTTCAGGAATCAAGTTGTACAACGCTTTTACTTTCAGTTTACGAACCTGTAATGCTAATTTACCACCGGCTTTTACACCTTCAGCAAGACCTTCAAGTTTAACAGGTACTTCCATTACGATAGGATTAGATTCATCAATCTGAAGGAAGTCAACATGAAGAATTTTGTCTGTTACAGGATGGAACTGTATTTCTTTCATAATGGCTGTTACAACCTTACCGTCAATGTTTAAATCAACTACATAAATGTGTGGTGTATATACCAAATTACGCAAACCGTCATTAGTTACAGTGAAGTGTGTTGCTACTTGGTTTCCATTTTCGTCTTTGTTTATTCCGTACAATACACATGGAACACTGTTACTCTTACGAAGTTCGCGAGTAGCTTTTTTGCCTGTTTCAGTTCTCAAAGAACCTTTGATTTCAATTGATTTCATTTTTTCTTTTAAATTTGTGTTACTCTAAATTAAGTTGAATATAATTTTTGCTTAATTCGCCATCACACGATGTGGTATATCACACGATGAGCTTAAAAAAGCGGTGCAAAGATAAATCTTTTATTCTGAATAGCCAAATATTGTTTTGCTTTTATTTATATAATATAGTTCTTGATGAATTAAAGTTGTTGTTTTATTAGAACTCAATGTCAATTTTTATATCTGATGATGTATCTGTATTTTCATTATCGTCCTGTTCTGCTATATTGTTTTCGATGTTATTAGCAGAATTGTCATTATCTTCTATAAACTTTATAGCTTCTTGCAATCCGTTTACGAATTTATCAAAATCTTCTTTATATAGGAATATTTTATGTTTTTCAAAACTAACAGATGTGGAATTAGCTTCACCGGTTATAATTTTTTTACTTTCAGTAATAGCCAAGAACATATCATCTTTTTTGTTTTTTCTAACATCAACATAATAAATTCTTTTACCAGCTTTGATTGCTTTTGAAAATACAATTTCTTTGTCAGTTTCAGTCATACTTTTCTTTTTCAAATCTTCCATAGTCACTATATATAATAAATAAATCGTGCCCAAAGTTGAATATTTTTTTTTTATGTTCAAAGAAACTATGTATAGAATTTATTCTAAAAGTGAAAAAAAATAGAATTTTACATGCTTATATTGCTTGGAAAGAATAAAATGCTTAATTTTGCGCCTTGAAATTTCATCTTATTAATATGATTAACAGAGTTCTTATTCGTCTGAAAATAGTTCAGATTATTTACGCTTATTATCAGAATGGCGGAAAAAACTTGGATACTGCAGAAAAGGAGTTGTTCTTCAGTTTATCCAAAGCGTACGATTTGTACAATTATCTTTTACTTCTAATGGTGGCAGTAACGCGGTATGCGAATAAAAAAATTGAAGCTGCAAAAAACAAGTTGGCACCAACTAAAGAAGAATTATCACCAAACATGAGATTTGTAGAGAACAAGTTTATTGCCCAGTTGGAGGTAAATAATGAATTGAATGCCTTTGTTGTTGCCCAAAAGAAAAATTGGGATAATGAGGAAGATTTTATAAAGTCTCTATACGAAAAGATTCAGCAGAGTGAAATTTACGCTGAATATATGTCAGCTGAGTCAACTTCATACGAGGAAGATCGTGAATTTTGGAGAAAGATATATAAGAATATCATTTTTAATAATTCAGAATTGGATGAGGTTCTTGAGGATCAAAGTCTCTATTGGAATGACGATAAAGAAATAGTTGATACATTCGTTTTGAAAACGATAAAACGTTTTGATCCTAAGAATGGCGAAAAGCAGGAACTTCTTCCTGAATTTAAAGATGAAGAAGACCAGGATTTTGCGCGTCGTTTATTCCGTCGTGCAATTATGAATGCCGACTATTACCGTCATTTGATAGGTGAAACCTCTAAAAACTGGGATTTAAATCGTGTGGCATTGATGGATGTAGTCATAATGCAGATTGCACTTGCAGAAATTCTTAGTTTTCCAAATATTCCTATAAATGTTTCACTTAATGAGTATGTTGAGATTGCTAAACTTTATAGTACTCCTAAGAGTGGCGGCTTTATTAATGGAACTTTGGATGCCATAGTTAATAAACTGAAAAAGGAAAACAAGTTGACAAAATAATGTTATATTTGTTAGCTGAAGTAATATTAATATAAAAAAACAAATTATGAATTTATTGACAGTAATGTTGCAGGCTCAGGGAGGAGCTGATTATTCTTTCCTGATAATGATGGTAGCTATTTTTGCCATTATGTATTTTTTTATGATTCGTCCTCAAAACAAGAAACAGAAGGAAATAGCTAATTTCCGTAAGAATCTCGAAGTTGGTCAGTCTGTTATTACTGCTGGAGGTATCTATGGAAAGATAAAGGAAGTAGAAGATAATGCAGTAATAGTGGAAATTGCTCCAAGTGTAAAGATTAAAGTTGATAAAAATTCAATATATGCTGATGCACAAGCTCAGGCAAACAAATAAATTTTAGGAATATGTTGTTCGGTAAAATGAACATCAAGAAATTTTTTAAAGATATCTTAAATAAAATCAGAAACTTCCTGCTTACTGAAAAGTTCAGGGAGTTTCTGGTTTTTTTGTTTTTTGTTGTTATCTCTTTCGGTTTCTGGACTTTGCAAACGCTTGATGGTAACTTTGAAACAGAATTCACTATTCCTTTAAAACTGAAAGATGTTCCAAAAGAGGTTGTTATAACATCAGATTTGCAGGATGAAATAAAAGTACGTGTTGAAGACCGTGGTACAGTTCTTTTGAATTACATGCTTGGTAGGTCATTTTTACCCATATCCATAGATTTTTCCGATTATGCCAATAATGCTTCACGGGTATTTTTATCTTCTGAAGATTTGAAGAAAAAAGTTTCGTCTCAGTTGAACTCTACCACTAAACTTTTATCTATATATCCTGATTCTGTGGGTTTTGTTTACTCCAGAGGTATGTATAAGAAAATTCCGGTTTCAATAAGTGGTAATATTAGTCCTGGTATTCAATATTATATATCGGACATAAAGCTATCTCCAGATTCTGTTATTGTGTATGCTCCGTCTGAAATTTTAAAAACTGTTCAAACAGCATATACCATTCCTTTGGATTATGAGGACCTAACCGAAAATACATCTTTTAGAACATATTTGAAAAGAATAGATGGAGTTAAATATGAACCGTCATACTGCGATATTACAATATCTGTTGATATGTATTCTGAAAAAACAGTAGAGGTTCCTGTGGTTGGTATCGGGTTTCCTGAAAATAAAACATTGCGTACATTTCCTTCAAAAGTTAAAGTTACTTTCAAAGTAGGATTGTCTGATTATTCAAATGTTGATGCTTCGGATTTTCAAATAGGTGTGAAATATGAAGATTTATTACAATCCTCAAAGGATAATATAGAGTTGATAGTGACAACTTCAAATTCTAATGTATCCAATATACGTGTAAATCCTTCTACTGTTGATTATTTGATAGAGGAAACAGCTTTTTTCTTGTCTGGGAATAAATAATAAAAAATATGTCAGTAATAAAGATAGGTATTACCGGTGGCATAGGAAGTGGAAAATCTTTTTTCTCTTCGCGCCTGAAAGAATATGGGATACCGGTTTTCGATTCGGATAGCGAAGCTAAGAAATTGATGCTTGTCAGTCCGTTTATTGTTTCTTCATTGAAATCTTTATTAGGAGATAATGTCTATATAGATGGGAAACTTAATAAATCTCTGATAGCCGATTATATTTTTAGTTCGCCCACTAATGCTCATAAAATAAATTCAATAGTTCATCCATGTGTAAAGAAAGAATTTTTATCATGGGCAAATGAACATTTTAATACTGGGGACAGGATTGTTGCGATAGAAAGTGCTATATTGTTTGAATCCGGTTTTGATGATATTGTAGATAAGGTAGTAACTGTACATGCTCCACTTGAACTACGTATTTCCAGAGTAATGAAACGAGATCACACATCGCGTGAAAAAGTACTTGAGCGTATAAATTCTCAGATGAGTGATGACGAAAGAAACCAGAGAGCAGATTTTGTTATAGAAAATGACGGCTTGACACCTTTGGATGAGCAGATAGAACGGTTGTTTTCAATTTTATAAACCATAAAAGACTGCCAATATCTTGTGTAATTCGAAAGTGAGTTGTATTTTTGTTCGGTAATTTAATTATTAAAAATATATCAACATGTTGAAAACAATTTTGGCTATATCCGGTAAGCCGGGATTATATAAGCTGATTTCTCAGGGAAAGAATATGCTTATTGTTGAGTCTGTAAGTGCAGACAAGAAGCGTTCGCCAATATATGCTTCAGATAAAGTTATTTCATTGGGAGATATTGCAATGTACACTGATGCGGATGAAGTTCCTTTGTCAGAAGTTCTTGAGGCTGTAAAGGTGAAAGAAGGTGGAAAAGAAACCTCTTTGGATTATAAGAAGGCTTCGGCTGAAGAGCTTGGAGAGTTTATGGCAGAAGTTCTTCCAAATTATGATAGGGATAGGGTACACCTAAGCGATATTAAGAAACTTATTCAATGGTATAATCTGTTAGTGTCAAACGGAATTACAGAATTCGTGGAGAAGTCAGAATAAGTTGAAAATGTTTATTCTAAAGACTTTTGATATATTCTTTATAAAGAAAAACGACAAATGAACGGACCTTTTTGGTAACATTCATTTGTCGTTTTTTATATGATATAGCTAATACTATTTTTTCAGTGCCGCAATACTTTCTTTTAATGCAGCAATTTTAGTTTCGGCATCAGCCTGTTTCTTGCGTTCCATTTCAATGACGTTAGCCGGAGCCTTGCTTACGAACTTATCGTTACCGAGTTTCTTCATTACGCTCATAAGGAATCCTTCCTGGTATTTCAAATCAGCTTCAAGTTTCTTCAGCTCCTCTTCCACGTTGATAAGATTGCCTAAAGGAACTGCATATTCGGTTGTACCAACCATGAAAGAAGCTGCACCTTCTGCCTTTGCATCTACTTGTGCTATTGAAGACAAGTTACACAACTTCTCTATAACAGCACTGAAATCTGCTACAGGATTTTCACCTACTACCTCAAGGTTCAGTGCCTCTTTCTGAGCAATGTTCTTCTGAAGTCTGATAGTACGGATACCACCGATTACTTCTTTCACTGCCTCAAATTTGTTTATGATAGTTTCATCGTATGTCTCTGCCATTGCAAGAGTCTGAGTCATGATGCTTTCACCATCCTTACGGTCGTAGATGTGCTGCCACAACTCTTCTGTGATGAATGGCATGAACGGATGCAGAAGTTTGAGCAGTGTGTCGAAGAAACTTAAAGTCTTTTCGTAAGTCACGCTGTCGATAGGCTGTCCATATGCAGGTTTAACCATTTCAAGATACCAGCTTGAGAATTCGTCCCAGAACAGTTTGTAAACTACCATAAGGGCCTCGCTCAGACGATATTTGCCGAACAAGTCATTTACTTCTGCCGCTGTTTTTGCAAGCATAGCCTCGAACCATTTTGTTGCCAGGCGTGCATATTCAGGCTGTTCGTTACCTTCTACGTTCCATCCCTTAACAAGACGGAATGCGTTCCATATCTTGTTGTTGAAGTTACGTCCCTGTTCGCAGAGAGCATCGTCAAATAAAATATCGTTTCCTGCTGGAGCTGCAAGCATCATACCCATACGTACACCATCGGCACCGTATTTATCAATCAGTTCAAGTGGGTCTGGTGAGTTACCGAGTGATTTTGACATCTTGCGGCCGATTTTATCACGTACGATACCGGTGAAGTAAACGTTCTTGAAAGGCATTTCGCCCATGTATTCATATCCTGCCATAATCATACGTGCCACCCAGAAGAATATAATATCCGGTCCTGTTACAAGGTCAGCAGTAGGGTAGTAGTATTTTATTTCCTCGTTACCCGGATTGTTGATACCGTCGAACAGAGATATAGGCCACAACCATGAAGAGAACCATGTGTCCAGACAGTCCTCATCCTGACGGAGATCTTCAATCTTCATATCCTTGTTACCTGTCTTTTCAATAGCGAGTTTCAATGCTTCTTCAGCTGTTTCTGCTACTACAAATCCGCCTTGAGGCAAGAAGTAAGCCGGTATTCTGTGTCCCCACCACAACTGACGGCTAATACACCAGTCCTTGATGTTTTCCATCCAGTACTTGTAAGTGTTCTTGTATTTGGCAGGATAGAATTTCAGTTCGTCGTTCATTACAGGTGGCAATGCCATGTCAGCAAAGTGTTTCATCTTGAGGAACCACTGCATTGACAGTTTAGGTTCGATGGCTACGTTTGTACGTTCAGAGAAACCAACCTTGTTGTTGTAAGCTTCAACCTTTTCAAGCAGACCGGCTGCAGCAAGGTCTTTTTCTATCTGTTCGCGAACGTCGAAACGGTCCATTCCAACGTACATTCCGGCAGCCTCGCTGATAGTACCGTTGTCATTGAATATATCTATTGACTGGAGGTTATATTTTTCACCCAGCATGTAGTCGTTTACGTCGTGTGCCGGAGTAACCTTCAGACATCCAGTACCAAATTCGATGTCAACATAGTCATCTTCGATAACAGGGATTACTCTGTTCACTAACGGAACAATCACTTTCTTACCCTTCAACCATTCGTTCTTGGGGTCGTTAGGGTTGATACACATTGCAGTATCACCCATGATAGTTTCAGGGCGAGTAGTTGCAACTACGGCATAACGTCCTTCAGCATCGCCTTCTAACTTATATCTAAGGTAGTAAAGTTTACTGTGTTCTTCTTTATAGATAACTTCTTCGTCAGAAAGTGCTGTTAGAGCTTTGGGATCCCAGTTGACCATACGTACACCACGGTAAATCAGTCCCTTGTTGTAAAGATCAACAAATACTTTTATTACACTTTTGCTTCTTTCTTCGTCCATAGTGAAGGCTGTGCGGTCCCAGTCGCATGAAGCACCAAGTTTGCGCAGCTGTTTCAGGATAATACCTCCGTGTTCGTCAGTCCATTCCCATGCATGTTTCAGGAATTCCTCTCTTGTGAGGTCTGTCTTCTTTATTCCCTGTTGCGCCAGTTTGTTTACCACTTTAGCCTCTGTGGCAATTGACGCGTGGTCAGTACCGGGAACCCAACATGCATTCTTACCCATCATGCGGGCACGGCGTACGAGGATATCCTGTATAGTATTGTTAAGCATGTGTCCCATGTGGAGCACTCCTGTCACGTTAGGAGGTGGGATAACGACGGTATATGGTTCGCGTCCGTCCGGTTTAGAACTGAAAAGTTTGTTGTCCAGCCAATACTGGTACCATTTCCCTTCCACATCTGCGGGATTGTACTTACTTGCTAATTCCATGATTTATATCTTATTATTATTTGTTTTTCTGAAACGTATAATCGGTTGCAAAAATAATAAAAGTTGTTTGAAAATTCAACACAATGTCCTATAGTCTTTAATCAGAATTAATACATGCCTTATTTGAAAATCAGGTTTTGTAGTAATAATGCGGGGAAAGGTAGTCTGAGTTTGGTTGCCTACTATTGTCGGCACCACATCTCACCTTTGTCGGCAGCATTTTCTACTATAGTCAGCACCATTGCTCACTATAGTTCATTATGATTATTGTGTAAATATATTGACAGTTTTACGGTTGAAAAAGATGTTTATTGGGCGATTTATTTAGAGTAGCGATACTGTTTCTTTTTCCAGAAATTAAATCCTGCATAAATTTTCAGGCTTCCGAATGAATTGGTCATCGAGAAGTTGTCTTTGCGGTAATCGTATGTATGTAGAATGAATGTGGCTCCAACATAATATTTACCGTTGTTCCATGTTATTCCTGCTCTTGTAATGAGATCAAAATTTATGTCTTTAACCCATTGTGTCCAGTCTGAGTCTGGAGTTGTTGGCGCATCATTGATTCTCGCTTTTTTATATCCTATAGCCGGAAGCAATGAAACATTCATTAGGCAGTTCTTTGCAAATACCCAGTTGTATCCGTACCCGAAACTCAGATTATAATCAGTGTAACTAAGGCTGCGGAAATTTAACGATGGTTTAATCTGCTCTTTCAGCTCTTGCGGCAATTTATTTTGGTCAAAGGAAATGTCATGTTGCGAATATGCAAATCCTGCCATGAAGGAACCGCAATTTTTCTTTTGATTTGTTGACTGACTGTATGCAGCCGGGTAAGAGTATTTTTTGCTATTGAATATGTAGTAAGTATTAAGTCCTTTGATTTTACTGTTGAAACCGTTGAAAGTTGTACCTATATAATTTTCAGCGTTTTCAAAGTTCTTACATGTTGTTATTCTGAAATTATTCCCTGTTTTTCTATAGTATAAATCAAGTCCGAATTTTGAACTATAAAGGTTAAATACGATCTCTGTTCGTGGCTTGTCCTTTTTTTTTCTCAACAGGTTGGATATGTCGAATGAGTAACCTAAGAAAATCCATCTCCATCCAAAATACATTCCGAGTTTTGTATTTGCTTTCGGAGCAAATCCTAACATTTGATGACCACTTTCGTTTGTTCCACTAATATGATAGTGCTCGAACCATGTACTTTGTTCGAGCATTAGGGTAAGGTTGTATTTATTAGGTAGTACATAGTTAGTGTCAGTAGCATTGAACCATTCTACAGCCTTGTTTATTAGTGTTTTAGAAGAATTGAAGAAGTTTCGCTCCAAACTGTCAGGCTTGTTTTTCGGAGTATATATGTATGATGCAGGTACATATCCTTCCATCTCATTCTTTGAACTTAATCTATACGGAATGAGCAACAAAAGTATTATTGTTGAAACTATGGGGATATGTGCCGACATAATTTTAAATCTTGTTCAATATTTTGTCCATAACCCAGTTGGTTGGAGTTGCACTTATTCCATCGCATGTACAAATGGCTTTTCCCTGCAGGTGTTCTACAACCGCTTTTATTAAAGGAAGCTGTACGTGCGGAGGGTTTTGTGGCAGTATTTCTTCCCGTCCTCTTTCTGTATGTAGAGCTATTGGGTCGTATGTGAAAACCGAAAAGCAAATCATACCTTTGTCTCCTATAATTTCAATTCTGTCTTCTTTGGCTGATTCGTGTGCTACGAAACACCATGAACCCGAGCCTGGAAGTCCTGAATCGAACTTGAAACATGCGCTGATAGTATCTTCTGCTTCGTATAATCCTCCACGGTTGTTTTTGTAACCTTCGGCTTCGAGTATGCAACCGAACATATCTTGTAACAAATCCAGCTGATGTGGCGCAAGATCATAAAAATAACCACCTCCGGAAATTACCGGCTGAACACGCCATGGAAGATTCTTGCTGTTAAAGTCTAAAGCTCTCGGAGGTTGGGCAAATCTTATCTGTACATTTATCACATTGCCTATTTCGCCTGATGTGACAAGTTCTTTCACTTTTTGAAAATAGGGCAGGTATCTTCTGTAGTATGCAACAAAACATGGTATTCCTGTTTCTTTGGATATTCTGTTTATTCTGGCGCAATCTTCGTATGACGCTGCCATAGGTTTTTCTATATATACAGGCTTCCCGGCTTTCATTGCCATAATAGCAAACGTGGCATGTGATGATGGTGGTGTTGCAATGTATATTGCGTTTACTTCTTCGTCACCAATTAACTCTTGCGCATCCGTGTACCATTTTGGTATGTTGTGTCTTTTAGCGTATGATTTTACTTTTTCCTCATCGCGGCTCATTACAGCCACAACTTTAGATCCGTTTACCATATTGAATGCCGGACCGCTTTTCTTTTCTGTTACTTCACCGCATCCGATGAATCCCCAATTAACTTTTTCGAATGTCATCATAATGAATTATTATTTTTTCCGGTTAAAGTATTTTTCATATAGAACTTTATATTCTTTTGTTTGAATAAATCTGTCTAACCATTTATTTATACTGTCAAGTAATATAGGTGAATTTTTGTTTATCCCCCATGAATAGAATTGGTTAAAACTGATATTTGTTTCTATATCTAAATTATCATAATTCCTTATATATGCTTTGGCGGTTGTTTCGTCACACACAGCATAGTCAATGTCTCCTGCCGAAACCATAGCCAATAATTGTTCCGTACTGTATTCGGATATTTCTTTCACGTATATGGAATCTGCTATTTCATTCATCAGATTGTTTATTCTCATCATAGCAGGCGAATTTTTTACTATATATATAGTTTTACCTGCCAAGTCCAAAGTCCCTTTTATATGATTGTCATTGTCCTTCCTTTGGATAAGGATTTGTTTGCTTAACGACAATGGTCTTGTAAATAGTAAACTGTCCTTGAGCTGTGATGTTGTGGCTGTTCCTAATGCTATCATATCATATCTTCCTTCAGATATCCCCTTAAGTCTTTTTTCAAAACTCATTTCCGGAGTCATCTCTAATTTTAGACCTTTTTCTTTGGCGAATATTTCTAACATTTCATAATCGAAACCACATACTTTTCCTTTTTCTACAAAAAAACTGATGGCATTGTATTCTGTTACGGCTTTCAGTACCCCTGATTCTACTATTTCTGCATAATCTCTTGAACTGAATTTTTCTACAGGAGCTTTCCTGGAGAATAGCATTATTATAGCTGTTGATACTACGGCTATTGCAATTATATATTTCAGGAGTTTTTTTATCATAATATTATGTGTATGTTTTTTATGTTAGTCAAAGAAATTCCATGAAATTCCTATTTTGAGTCCTCTTGGATTTAGAGGATAGTGTGGAGCATAGAAATAACTTCTTTCTCCGGTACCTTGTACAAGATTATACATCATGACAAAGAAACGTGTTCGTTTCAAATGCAGGTTTATGTATGCGTTTACAAGAGGGTAACCTCCAAGTTTGTACTTTGTTTCCGGATTCTGTAAATAGAACTGTCCTATAGCCGGTGCATAATCCGGTGCATAATATTGTGTGAAATATCTTACGTCTCCACCTAATTCTACTGTAAGTACCTTTTTGGCCAAACCAGCTCTGATGTAAAGATTATGATAAAGTACCAGATCTGGTAAAGGCAAAACGTTGCTGTTACTGCTTTTCTGATAAACAACTTCATTGTCCAAATGTAAAATACCCAATTTGAAGTCCTGTTTCAGCTTGGCACTGAATACTTGGATATTTCCCGGATTCTGTCTTACAGTAACATTGTTTTTATAAGTTTTTACATCATTGTTATCTGTATATGCTACTGAAGTATTATCAAGATATGTGTAGTTTGTTATGTTCTCTACTCCGGCTTGAAGTTGTGTGCGCCAGCGGTCTATACTTAATTTACCTTCTATTTTAGTACGTGTAATCATTGACAAATCATTGTCCCACCAATAATGTTTTGAATGGAAATGCCTGTAGTAGAATGCCGGATTAAGATTCTTTATATAGGCATTAGCATCAAGTCTTACTGTATCGTTGAACAAACGGAAGTTGAGGTCTCCTTTACCTTCTATATTGAATTGTCCTATATCTTCACCGAGAATAGCAATTTCGCCCAATATGTCATAGTGCAAAGTTTTACCTTGCGATTTTATCAATTGTCCTCCAACGGATAGTACGTTCTCTTTATAGTCACGCATAAATTGTCCCGGAGTTCCTTCTATGCTGTCGGTCATTGAAAATCTTCTGTGTTCAAAACTCAGAAAAGCTGTAAGACCTGCTTTTGCCCATTTGTTGAATCCTTCTCTTAATGAAATCCCTATAGTGTTTTTTACGGACATATATTTTGTTATATCCGTAGAGTCTTTTCCAAGATAATGATTCTCAAAATATTTTTGGTTCTGTGTGTCATTATATGATATGTATCTTCTCGTATTCATATCGACCTTTACGGTATGTATGAAACTTGTTACAGGAACAAATACTTCTTTGGTTATAGTATCGTTTTCTGTACTTTCGTCTTTGTAAAATCCTAAGTTATACCTGTGTGTCAAAAATGCGTGGTATCCTGTATTTTTGTTCCATATATCTTCCAGGTTTGTTTGTATTTCGTATGATTTATATACCCTTCCTCCGTTTGCCATTTCTATTGGGTGAGTGATATAACGGTCGTCTGTTATACCTCCGTTCTCAGTAACTTTCATATTGTCGTTAATGAAACTGAAGTGCATGTCATATTTGTCTCCATGGTAATATGCGAACAAATTACCGTTAAATAACGCAGTTGACTGGTTCAGATATTTACCTCTACCGTATATGTAGTCAATATTAAATCCGAATCCAAGTCTTTTTGTGGCATTTACGGCAAAATATGCTTTGAATCTTTCTTCCGCACGTCTGGAAGTACCGTGCTTATAATATGTCAGATTGGTAAACGGTGATTTAGTGTTTGTGTAAATGACCTTCCCAGGTGTTATTAGTGCAAAATCGTACGGGTCTGTAAAAAATTCTTGTGTGGTTTCTGCTCTTTCAAAGAAAACATGTGAAATACGTGGCGATCCGAGATTACCAAGATAAGTGTAATGTCCTGTTGGACCACCATTGTCATTGGAATTTTGAAAACCAAATTGAAGGGTGTCAACCGGAATAGTTGTTTTATTTCCGAAACGTTCGTCTATGACCCATGAATTTAGACCAACAGGTACAGTACTTGCATCAACTACTGCCGTTGTGTCTATTGGATTTCCGTTCCTGTCAAAACGGTCGCTGCTGAGTCCGGAAGCAGAAGTCCCGTATTGGCTTTGCATCATGTTTTGTGCGAATGTATTTACGCACACTAATATCAATATAGCTGTAATAAGTATCTTTCTCATATCGTGGCAAAGATAGTGCAAAACGAGAGAAGTACAAAAAGAAAACATAGTTTTCGGCTTTTAATTCCGAGGTGCAGTCTATCTTATCCAAAGATAAAAAAATAAAAACGCAAAAAGGAGGAGTAATCTCTTGATGATTCTCCTCCTTTTTGCATATTATTAGGTTATTATGCTTCTTTTATTATTTCCATACCGATTCGGATAGCTTCTTCGTTCATCGGTATGAGATGATGATGACGTTCAGGTAGTGTCTTGCGCAATGCTTTCACTACACTGTCTATTGATACTACCGGCATCAGTTTAAGCAATCCACCAAGTACTATCATATTGAAAGTCTTAGCCATATTTCGTTCGTTGGCTTCGTCCATAGCGTCAATACGGTAAACCTTGATATCCTTTCTTGTTGGAGGATTGATAATTCCGTATCCGTCGTATATAAGTATTCCACCCGGTTTTACTTTGCTTTCGAATTTGGCCAGTGATGGCTGGTTCAATATTATGGCACAATCGTATTTGCTCAATATGGGTGATGAAATTCTTTCATCGCTCACAATAACCGTTACGTTTGCTGTACCACCTCTTTGTTCAGGTCCGTATGCCGGCATCCAGGTCACTTCCTTGTTTTCCATCAGTCCGGAGTAAGCAAGAATTTTACCCATAGACAAGACTCCTTGTCCTCCGAATCCGGCTATAATTATTTCATGCTTCATTGTCTTTTGAATAATAGGGTGATTTAATTATTATAAAGTAGTGTCCTTAAGGTCACCTAACTGGTAGAATGGGAACATGTTCTCTTCCATCCATTTGTTTGCCTTTTCAGGTGACATCTTCCAGCCTGAGTTACATGTAGATACTATTTCCACTAAGTTAGAGCCTTTTCCCTGCATAGAATTCTCAAAAGCCTTTCTTATGGCTTTCTTTGCTTTACGGATAGCTGCAACTGTGTGAACGGATTGTCTTGTAACATAGCATGTACCCTCAAGGGTTGCGGCTATTTCAGTCATTTTAAGCGGATAACCATGTATTTCAGGGTCACGTCCGTATGGGCATGTAGCTGTTTTCATTCCAACTAATGTAGTAGGGGCCATCTGTCCGCCTGTCATACCGTATATGGCATTGTTTATAAAGATGATAGTTATATTTTCACCTCTGTTAAGAGCATGAATTGTTTCAGCTGTACCTATACATGCCAAATCACCGTCTCCCTGATATGTAAAGACCAGTCTGTCCGGCCACAGTCTTTTTATTGCAGTGGCAAGTGCTGGCGCGCGTCCGTGGGCGGCTTCCTGACAGTCTATGTCAAGGTAGTTATACATAAATACTGCACATCCCACAGGACTTATTCCTATAGCCTTTTCGCTCATGCCCATTTCTTCTATAACTTCGGCGATAAGTTTGTGTACCACACCATGGCTACATCCCGGGCAATAATGCATTGGATTATCATTAAGCAGTTTCGGCTTCTGGTAAACCAGATTCTCCGGCTTCATTATTTCTTCTTTTGTCATATTATTTTCCTCCGTAATTGTCATAGTAAGAAGCGGAACACGAATTCTATCATTTTCAGGAAAAGAGAGGCACCGCATACATAAAAGAATACGGTTTTGTCATCTCCTAAAGTGAAATATAGGATAACAGATGCCAGCGCTCCGATCATGAACAGAATGTTCAGTATATTTCTTATTTTGTCGTTGTCCATTATTTCTTCTTACTGGGGTTATTTAATGAGTTTTTCTTTCAAAGCGTCCACAACCTCGTCCGGATCAGGTACGATACCGCCTAATCTACCGAAGTGATGTACAGGTACATTACATTCTACAGCCAGTTTGACGTCTTCAATCATTTGTCCGCTGTTGAGTTCTACCACCAATATACCTTTAACTTGTTTTGCTCTTTCTGCAATTTCCGGAGATGGGAATGGCCAAAGTGTTATAGGACGGAACAGACCTACTTTAATACCCTCTTCGCGTGCATGTTCCATTGCCTTTTGTGCTATACGTGCGCATGAGCCGAATGCTACTATCAGGTATTCTGCGTCTTCGCATTCTATTTCTTCATAACGTCTTTCGTTTGCTTCTATTTCTGCATATTTGTTCTGTAGATGCAAGTTTCTCTGTTCCATTACGGCAGGATCAAGTTCCAGCGAAGTAATTACAATAGGTTTGCGCCCTTTACATCCTGTTGATGCCCATGGGCACTGTTTGATTATTTCTTCATCTGTACGTCTTGGTCTTGGTTCAGGTAATACCACTTTTTCCATCATCTGACCTATTACACCGTCTGCAAGAATCATGGCCGGATTGCGGTATTTAAATGCCAGATCAAAACCAAGTTTTACAAAGTCTGCCATTTCCTGTACCGAAGCCGGTGCGAGTGCTATCAGGTGGTAATCGCCATGTCCGCCTCCTTTGGTAGTCTGGAAATAGTCTGCTTGGCTTGGCTGGATTGTACCAAGTCCCGGACCTCCACGCATTACGTTAACAATAAGGCAAGGCAATTCTGCTCCTGCTATATAAGATATACCTTCCTGTTTAAGGCTGACGCCCGGACTTGATGATGATGTCATAACCATTTTTCCTGTTCCCGCGCCACCATATACCATGTTTATTGCGGCAACTTCACTCTCTGCTTGCAGCACCACCATTCCTGTTGTTTCCCATGGCTTTTGCTCTGCCAGTGTTTCAAGAACTTCTGATTGCGGAGTGATAGGGTAACCGAAGTATCCGTCCACGCCTATACGTATTGCTGCGTGTGCTATGGCTTCGTTACCTTTCATTAGAACTACTTCTTCTGCCATATTTTTCTTAATTTATCGTTTATTCTTTGTTTTCGGATTATTCACATTTTGCCCTGTAAACAGTAAGGCAACCGTCAGGACATACGATAGCGCATGATGAACAACCGTTGCAAGTGTCTTCTACCACCTGCTGTACATAATTATATCCTTTTTGATTTACTTTTGGAGTAAGAGCCAATACTTTAAGCGGGCAAGCTACCACACAAAGGTTACATCCCTTGCATCGCTCGGTGTTTACTACCACCACTCCTTTCATTTTAGCCATATATATACGTATTTAGTTTTATTGATTAAACATATCTTTATTATAGAAATTCAGAATATCCATCATCATTTCTCTGGCGTCTTTTGCAGGACTCTCCGGATTAATGCTTATGGCTTCCTGATAATTGTTGAGTGCACCTTGCCAGTCACCAATTTTTCTGCAGGCATTACCTTTAAGATAATACGCCTGATCAATATATTCGGTGTTTTGTTCTATAATCTTATCTAAGGCATCTTGAGCTTCGGCTATGAGGCCGTCTTTAATCATTGTTTTTATGTTCTCCAGTATATTATTCATCAGAATACAAAATGTTAAGACGCTTGCAAAGATACATTTTATTTAATATCAAAGTCTATTTTTTCACAATAAATAGTCATCAATTGTCCTTTTTTTGTGTGTTTTGTTGTAATTTTTAATATTTCTTTTGTAAGTATTTTTATTTGTTATAACTTTGCGAGGTTGAAACAAAAAGAATGAAAAACGGAAATATAACTAACTTTAAGAATAAAAAATGAACAAAATTATTTCAAAAGAACACTTTTCAGAGAAAGTTTTTAAATTGGTTATAGAAGCTCCTCTGATAGCAAAATCTCGTAAGGCAGGTCATTTTGTCATCGTACGTGTAGGCGAAAAGGGTGAACGTATGCCTCTTACTATAGCTGAGGCTGATCCGGTGAAAGGTACCATTACTTTAGTTGTACAGAAAGTCGGACTTTCTTCAACGCGTTTGTGCGAGTTGAACGAAGGTGATTATATAACTGACGTAGTAGGTCCACTTGGTAAAG
The DNA here is from genome assembly GCA_944320605.1 of uncultured Phocaeicola sp. Classification (GTDB taxonomy): domain Bacteria; phylum Bacteroidota; class Bacteroidia; order Bacteroidales; family Bacteroidaceae; genus Phocaeicola. The sequence goes on from CALUIE010000044.1 coordinate 21,092, forward strand.
CTACACATATAGAGAATTTTGGTACTGTTGTTTGTGCCGGAGGTGGGGTAGGAGTTGCACCTATGCTTCCAATTGTGCAGGCTCTTAAAGCTGCAGGAAATAAAGTGATAACAGTGCTTGCAGGACGTTCTAAAGAACTGATTATCCTAGAAAAAGAGATGCGTGAAAGTTCTGATGAAGTGATTATAATGACAGATGATGGTTCATACGGAAAAAAAGGTTTGGTTACTGAAGGTATTGAGGAGGTTATCAAACGAGAGAAAGTGGACAAATGTTTTGCCATTGGTCCTGCCATCATGATGAAGTTTGTTTGTCTTCTTACAAAGAAATATGAAATACCTACAGATGTGTCTCTTAACACCATCATGGTTGATGGTACTGGTATGTGTGGCGCATGTCGTATTACTGTAGGAGGTAAGACTAAGTTTGTTTGTGTGGATGGTCCTGAATTCGACGGACATCAGGTAGATTTTGATGAAATGTTGAAGCGTATGGGGGCATTCAAGGATATAGAAGTAGAAGAAATACATAAACTCGATTCTAAGCCGGATACATGCGAAGCGGTAAAACCTGCAGACGACCGTTCTGCGCAGTGGCGCGAAGATTTGCGTAAGAGTATGAAACCGAAGGAGCGTACTCTTATCCCACGTGTACACATGAATGAACTAGACCCGGAATATCGTTCACACAGCCGTAAAGAAGAAGTCAATCTCGGTCTAAACGAAGAACAGGCATTGACAGAGGCTAAACGTTGTCTTGACTGTGCCAATCCTTCGTGTATGGAAGGTTGTCCGGTAGGAATCAATATACCTGCATTCATAAAAAATATCGAACGTGGTGAGTTTCTTGAAGCTGCACGTGTATTGAAACAGACAAGTGCTCTTCCGGCTGTTTGCGGACGTGTATGCCCACAGGAAAAACAGTGCGAGTCTAAATGTATCCACTTGAAGATGGGACACGAAGCCGTAGCAATCGGCTATCTTGAACGTTTTGCTGCCGATTATGAACGTGAAAGCGGACAGATCTCTGTGCCTGAAATAGCTGAAAAGAAAGGCACCAAAGTAGCAGTTGTTGGTTCTGGTCCTGCTGGTCTTTCATTCGCAGGAGATATGGCCAAAATGGGTTACGACGTAACAGTGTTCGAAGCTTTGCATGAAATTGGTGGTGTGTTGAAATATGGTATTCCAGAATTCCGTCTGCCAAACAAAATTGTTGACGTTGAAATAGACAACTTGTCTAAGATGGGGGTGAAATTCGTTAAGGATTGTATCATCGGTAAGACTGTAAGTGTGGAAGATCTTGAGAAAGAAGGATTCAAAGGTGTATTTGTGGCATCCGGTGCCGGCTTGCCAAACTTTATGAATATTCCGGGAGAGAATTCAATCAATATAATGTCTTCAAATGAGTATCTTACACGTGTCAACTTGATGGATGCTGCAAGCGAAGATTCTGATACTCCTGTCACATTCGGTAAGCGAGTAGCTGTAATCGGTGGTGGTAATACTGCGATGGACTCGGTTCGTACTGCACGTCGTCTTGGCGCAGAAAAGGCTATGATTATTTATCGTCGTTCAGAAGCTGAAATGCCGGCTCGTCTTGAAGAAGTAAAACACGCTAAGGAGGAAGGTGTGGAATTCCTTACATTGCATAACCCTATTGAATACATTGCCGACGAAAAAGGTCGTGTGAAACAGGTTGTTCTTCAGAAAATGGAACTTGGCGAGCCTGACGCTTCAGGTCGTCGCAGTCCAGTTGCCATACCTGGAGCTATCGAAACAATAGATATTGATATGGCTATTGTCAGTGTAGGAGTGTCTCCAAATCCTATTGTTCCGAACTCTATCCAAGGCTTGGAACTCGGCCGTAAGGGTACAATTGCTGTAAACGACGATATGCAGTCTTCAATACCTACAATATATGCAGGTGGTGATATTGTGCGTGGTGGAGCAACAGTTATTCTTGCTATGGGAGACGGACGTCGCGCCGCTGCTGCTATGGATAAACAATTGAGTGCTAAATAAAAAGTTCCTGAAAATAAGAATTGACAGTCTTTACTATTTTAGTTTAGACTGTCTTTTTTTTGTTTTATGAACGGGAGCTATAACATTATAAAAAAAGAGAGTTCTGAATCCAGAACTCTCTGTAGAGCGGAAGACGGGGCTCAAACCCGCGACCCTCAGCTTGGAAGGCTAATGCTCTATCAACTGAGCTACTTCCG
>CALUIE010000045.1 GCA_944320605.1 uncultured Phocaeicola sp.
ACATACCTTACTACGTCACTTGGGTCATTGGGATATAATTCGGGACAGAAATCCTTCTCCATCAATTTGCTGAGGGGTGCTTCGTTAGGATTTGTCTATGTGTTCTGATAATGAAAACCAATCTGTTTTCCGAGATACAATCAAACCTTTAGTCCAGGAATAGTATCAAAGTGTAAAGAGCAGCACTAAGCCTCGATTTCTATATTTTCAATTCCTCTCTGTAGCGGTTTTCCGTCAAGGAGAGGATTTTTTTTGTAAAAAATAAATTTTATCATTGTCTGCAGGTATAATATGTCGTGCTTTTAATTAATTTTGTTGATGATGATTTGAATCTTAGTATTAACATAAAAATTATACGGATATGGATAATGAATTTCTTGAGATTATAAAGACTCGTCGCAGTTGTCGTCAGTATAAGGCAGAGCAGATTACTGACGAGGAGTTGAAAGCTGTGTTGGAAGCCGGAACATATGCGCCGACATCACGAGGTATGCAATCGCCTTATATTGTGGCTGTCCAAAATGATGAACTTCGTAAAAAATTGGCAGAGATGAATGCCCATGTTATGGGAGTTACCTCTAATCCTTATTATGATGCTCCTACATACGTCCTGGTATTTACTCCGGCTGACGCTAACAATCCTATACAGGATGGTAGTTGCGTATTGGAGAATATGATGCTTGCTGCCCACGCAATAGGGCTTGCAAGCTGCTGGATTCATAGGGAAAGAGAAATGTTCTCTACAGAAGAAGGAAAGAAACTGATGGAAAGTTTCGGATTGCCTGAAGGGCTTGTTGGAATTGGAGCTCTTGCCTTAGGATATCCTGCTAAACCGGCTGATGCTCCTAAACCTCGTAAGGTGGATTACTACAGGGTGATAAAATGATATTATAAATAAAAAGCCATGGACTAAATCAATATTTGATTATACCATGGCTTTTATTTTTTATTCTGTAGTATCTGACATTATAGAATCTGTGATTATAATGATAGAATCGTTTACTGTACTTCTTGAACCTAAATCAGCCAAATCATCACGGAATCCTTTATATGTTCCTTCTCTTTGAGTATAGGATTTGAATTCCACACTTCCATTACTGAATTTTATAGTTCCTATTTCTTTATTGTTACTAGTTACAACATCTGAAGGTATATTTTTGAATGTTCCTGTCCAAGTATAGCTGTTGACCTTTCCTTCTCTGTTATCGTCAAATATACATTTAAATGTAAAATGGTCAGATGCTTGTTGTATTGTTATTTCTGTGTTTGAATTGTCTGTAAGATTTGTATATACCCCTACGATATTATCTTCAGTAACTTCTTCTGTGCTACAACTTACAAAACATGAAATTATAGCTATACATAAGATTAAAAAATAAGCCTTTTTCCTGATTGATTTGATTAATGTTTTTGTTTTCATAAGATTTGTTTTTTTAACTGTTATCGTGATACAAAATTAAGTAATATATATGAACAAAAAAAGAGACTGCCGGGGAAAATTGCAGTCTCTTGTTCTTTAGGGACAAACTCTTTTGTCTCTCTGACTTACTCACTTTCACAAGCTTGAAGTCAGGATATATAAATCTATTACTATGAAAAACATGCGAATATAACTACTTTCCGTGATATGTGCAATACTAATGCCCTAAAAAGTGTAGTTGATTAACAGTATTTATATCAAAATGCTACTTTTTACACAAATCTTTATAATCACAGTACTGACATTTGTCTTCAACTTCGGTTTGGGAGAAACTTATTTCAGGGTTGAAAATCTCCTCTAAAAGAATGTTAAGATTCTCACGGAATTCATTTTCGTGGATACTGAAGTCATCTACATCTTCTCTTTTTCGGGCTTCTCCCATCTGAACTACCGGTGAGTAGTTTTCCGATGCAGCTTTATGTATATAGAGCAGGGAAGGAGCCACTTTCAAAGGATTATTCTCTTCCCGAAGTCTCTTGCATACAATTGACGCATACATAAATGTCTGGAAGATGTAGTTCGATCTCTTTTTGTCCTGAATGAAAAGAGATTTAATATCAGGCGGACATTGCGCGTCACCCCCTGTTTTATAATCCACTATACGCAGGGTGTTGTCTTTCGTGTCCATACGGTCTATTATACCGCCAATTCTTGATTTGATTACACCTTTCGGAGTTTTGATATCAATATCTTCCTTCTCAAACTTTTCGGACGCGGTAAATGTGAACGGAGCATATCTCAGGTCATTACGTAAAAGTTGCTTTATGTACCTAAGTATGACGGCAGAGTTTATAAGCTGCAACCCGTTGTATTCGGGACGTTCGGTCAGGGGTATATTGAAGAACAGTTCCTTGAAACCATTGTCAACATATTCCTGAAGTTTTACATCGTTTTGCAAAAGCTTTTCAAGAGAGTTGCAATCTATCACATCGCCGTGCGCCGTGAGGTCTTTGTATATATGTTCGGCGGCATAATGAAATATACTTCCGAATTTGGCAGAATCTATCTCAGCACTTACTTCGTCCGGTGCGGTCAGCAAGGCTACATATTTGTAATAGAATTTCAGATTACAGTCTATATATGTATTGAGTGCAGAAGGTGACAGAAGAGCTTTTTTGTTTACTCTCGTATCGAAATTACTCTGCATTCGCTTCATTATCTCCGGAGTCTTTTTGATTTCAATTTTTTCAGTACCCTGTGGCGATTGCGCGGCTTCCAGTCTTTCACGCTTGATGTCGAATCCCCATTCAATTAGGAACTGAAGCATGAAGCGTGACATCTCTCCTCGGTTTATTCCGTCGCTTGATGTGTTGAAAAGAAGTGTTACTTTCTCGGCTCTTTGCAACAGTCTGTAGAAGTAATATGCAAAAACGGCTATCTTATGGTCTATAGTAGTCATGCCGAATGCCTTTCTGATATTGTAAGGTATAAACGAGGCATCGCTTCCGCTTTTAGGCAGTTGTCCTTCGTTTACCGAAAGCATTACTATGTTTCTGAAGTCCAGGTTTCGTGTTTCAAGGACTCCCATCACCTGCATACCAATTGCCGGTTCACCGTGGAACGGAATGTTGGCTGACTGTATGACGCGTGAGAGCAGACGCTTGAATGTACTTTGGTTCACATCAAGGTCACCCTCATCGATCAGAGAACAGAATCGGTTTACCATGGTGTATGCTTTGAACAAAGCTTCTCGATACAGTTGGTCAAGGGCTGTATCCATAGTAGCTGATTTCTTCTGATATACGGCTGCTACCTGTTTCAGTACGGTAGAAATCATCTGGCAGATTGCGTGGTTGCTGTTGCACGGTGTGAATATGGTTGCCGTGGTCTCATCCTTTTTCAATTCCGAAGGGAGAGGGTAGAAGCGGTTGTCGTGGATAAGAGATTTCTCTAACTTCTCGGCCTCATCGCTCAGGAGTTGCGTGTATGGATGTTTAAGCACGCTCAATACTTCGGCAAAAAGGAATCTGCCGTTTGACGGATTGTAGCCTGAAGTGTGAAGCTCAATAAGCGAGTTGATAAAGCTGCAAGCAGGAGTCTGTGACAATGGAAATCCCATTGTGATATTGATATGACGTATATTCTCCGGCAATGAATGCAGTACCGGCTGTAGTAAAGATTCGTTACATAATACTACCGCTGTTTCTTTTTCTTCCTCTGTAAGGTTTGTTCTTATCCATTGCGGAAGATATCTTGCCTGTCCGTTTTCAGTAGGCGATTCTATGTAAGTAATATCTTTAGGAGAGTCCAGATTGTTGAATACAGACGGTGGAAGTTCCGACGGGAAATCCTTAAGATTACGCTTTATGAATTCACCCGCTTCGTGAGGATGCTTGTTGAGATAGAAGTTGTCATAATCCCAATAGAACATAGCCTTTCCTGCCTTATTCAGTTTGCAGAACAGAGTATGTTCTACCTTATTCAGCACGTTGAATCCTACGAAGACATATCTATCGTAAGGGAGTTTGTCAATATCCATAGACTCCGTTACTTCCCTGTACATCATACCCTCGTAAGCTATACCCTGTTCGCTGAGAACGGCCTTGAATTCGGTATATATTTCTCCTAATACGTCCCAGATATTGATGAATCGCTGTTTCAGTTCGGTAACCTTGTCGATGGAGAAATTTTTGAAGAATTGGCTTAATGCTTCCTTCTGTCCTTCTTCCAGAAACTCGTATCCGTTGTCGTTAAGTTCGTTCAGGTCTTTTATATTGCGGAACATGGCTTCTGTGTCCACCATATTCTTGTCCGCATCGTCAAAATCGCTTATGAGCAGTTCTCCCCAGAAATAGAAATCATCAAGTGATTCCTTGCTGCCGGTTATGTTTACAAACACCTTATAGAGTTCACACACAAGTTTTACGGGGTCACCAATCTGTAGATTTGAAACCTTGCGGAACAGTTCGCCTATACTTATGTATGCCGGCGACCATATCGGTCTGTCAGTTTCCGATGCCAGATATTCATTGAAGAACAGACCGGCCCTCTTGTTCGGGAAGACAATGGCTGTACGGGCAAAGTCGCCGTTTGTCTTCGTATATAAATCGTGAGCTACAAGCTTTAGAAAAGTTTCCATTTCGTTTTAAATAAATCGTTACACATTCTCAAGTTCTCCGGAATAGACATACCATATATAGCCTTTAATGCCGGTATATCCCATTTCCGATAGCAGGGACATATACTCTCTGACCTGTGTGGAATATTCCGGTTTTTTCTTTCCGAATTTGAAGTCGATCACAACAACCTCATCTTCCTTCATCATAACTCGGTCCGGACGTTTGGTCTGCATCTTTCCCTGTTTGTCATTATAGATTATGGAACATTCGTTGTACAATGTCCACTCTCCGCTGTACCAGTCTTTCACTTCATTAAGATTCAAAGCCTTTTCTGCCATCTTCTTTATTTCTTCAGCCTTTTCAGTCGATTCAATTACCCCTTCAAACAGAAGTCTTTCTATTGCAGCAGGTAAATCCTTTTTTGTATCGATTGATGCAAAGAGTGTATGGAGCAGCTGGCCCTGTCTGATATATTGTGAGCGAAGGTTTTCTTCCTCGTCTTCGTCACCTCTGATGAAATCGGCAGAACGGTTGGACTGCTTGAAGTCAATTTCCGTTTCAAGTGATTCAATTTTTACGTTAACGGCTTCCGGAACGGCTACAAGTCTGTTAGTAGAATCTGATTTCTTCTTTTTACCGCTAATGCAGATTTCTCCGTATTCATATACAATAGGTTCGTCGTTTTCTTCCTTATCTTCTTCTTCATCATCAAATTCAGGCATGTTGCATGTCATTTTTATTTCCTTCATGCAGTCTATTGATTCTCTCAGCAGTTTTGATACGGTGTCTTTCTGCTCGTCCTTACACCACACAATCAGGTTTTTACATGCACGGGTGAATGCCACATACAGCAGGTTCAGATTATCCACCCACAGTTGCAGACGTTCTTCTCTGTAGCTGTCGCTGAAATATGATTCTGTCATGGCGGATGAGTAGTTTACCGGAGTAAGGTCAAGTTCGCAGAACGGTTCCTTGTCGGAATCCGCTTCGTTTATCTTGCACCATATCGTATGGTTGAAAGTTTCATTCTCCATTTTCCAGTCACAGAATGGCAGCAGGACAGTGTGATACTCAAGACCTTTAGATTTGTGGATTGAAAGGATTCTGATACCAGATATTTCGCCCGAGGGGATAGTCTTGGCATAAAGAGTCTCGTTCCAGTATGTCAGGAATGAAGTCAGTTCCGAAGAGTTGTTCTGCATATATTCGGTCACAGCATCATAGAAGGCACAGAGATATGCATCCTGATCTTCTATCATATCCATACGGAAAATCACGAACAGTTTCTCAAGAAGCTCATACAACGGCATAAGACTCATCTCCGGCAGCATAAGACGGAACTCGGCAGGAAGATAATCCTCAACGCTGTTCAGCAGCACAGTGTTGTAATCCACGTCTTTTTTTAGGATTTCCTTCTGATATGCCACAGCTAATCTTGCACAGGCTATTCTGTCCGTAGGCTCGGATATATACTTCAGTCCGTCTATTAGCATACATACTGCAAGCGAAGCGTCAAGCCGGAAAGCCTCGTCCGAAACAATGCGGTATGGAGTATTCTTGTCGAAGTAATCTGCTATGGCAGGTATGCTTTTGTTTTTTCTCACCAATATCGCAATGTCATTCACTCTGACTCCTTTCTTTATGAGAGAGTCAACTTCTTCTGCAAGCAGTTCCATAGTGGTATCTGCGTATGGATGTTCCTCGCTGTTTTTCAGGAAAGATATCTTGATGTATCCTTCATTGGTATCCTTGGACGTTTTCTGGCGGACATCGCTGTATGCGTCAAGCAGTTGCGTGCAGTCTTCCCCCTCATCAGCCTTGTATCTTTCGTTCAGAACCTTACAGGCAGATGTAAATATATCATTGTTGAATGCTATGATATTAGCCTCACTTCGCCAGTTTGTATCCAGAGTCTTGGAATTAAGGCGGAAACTTCTGTCCTTATCCAGTCCGGCAAGAATTTTCCAGTCTCCGTTTCTCCAACGGTAGATACTCTGCTTTATGTCGCCCACTATCATACTGCCTTCCTTCTGTGCGAGACTTTCTTCAAGCAGAAGATGGAAGTTCTCCCATTGCATACGCGATGTATCCTGAAACTCGTCTATCATCACTGTGTCTATGGTAGTACCTATTTTCTCATATACGAATGATGCGTCACCTTCTCTGATGATACTGTGCAGCAGAGCGTTGGTGTCCGAAAGCAGGAAACGGTTATGATTAAGATTCTGCTCTCTGACCTCGCTGTCTATGCGCATAAGCAGTTGCAGATTGTTTAGATATCTTAATGACATATCGCACGAGTTCAGCACCTTGTTGCTTGACATTCTTGTGCTCTCCGCATCATTAAGTATCTGCATTAGCACCTGGTTTGCAAGTGAGATAATAGTGTCTTTGTAAGGCGAATTCTTTGTAGCCCAGTTCTCTGCCGATTCCAGACATTTTTCTACAATTGAATTTCGAACATCATTACTCAGTTTTCCTGATGCTATCTTATTGAAATAGCTTCCTATGCCTCTGGCACCGTTTTTCAGGTCGGTAGGTGTAAGCCCGTTGGCATTCAGAATTTCCTGAAAGTGTTCGTTGAATCCTTTCATTGTGTCAAGTATGGATTCGCGTTTTTCCTGGAGTTTTTTCCTGTATTGCGGAATAAACTTAGTGTCCTTCAGCTTTTCACGTAATGCCACGCCTTTTTCTATATATGCCTCGTCAAAGATATTGCGACCGAAACCTTTAATTTCGGAAGATACATTCCATCTTTTGTCGTCGGCTATTCTTTCTTCTATATATTCAAGCAGCCAGTAGAGGGTAGGCGACATGCGGTCCAGTTTCTCAATCATACTATCTACGGCATCACTCAACACATCGCCGTTATTCAGTTCTATGGTCATATTGGCGCCGAGCTCAAGCTCGCGTGCAAGATTCCTCATCACCGACTGGAAGAACGAGTCGATAGTCTCTATTCTGAAACGGCTGTAGTCGTGGATGATATTCTTCAGTGCAGTGTCAGCAGCTTTCCTTATTTCGTCAACGCTTTTATTTGAGGTCTTCATTATCTCTTTCAGATAGCCGTCCGAGGATTTAAGCGAAGTGGCGATACCGTACAGCTGACTGAGGATTCTTTCCTTCATCTCTGTAGTAGCCTTGTTGGTGAAAGTTACTGCCAGAATACGTCTGTATGAGTAGGGATCTTCTATCAGTTGCCTGATATATTGCACAGCCAGGGTGAAAGTCTTTCCCGAGCCTGCCGAAGCCTTATATACTAATAGTCTTGGGTCCTGTTCCATATAGAATGGTTATTGTTGTAAAATTTTTTCAGCTATTTCCATATATCTTATTATGTCCGTAGTGAGTTCCTTGACATACTCTCTCGAACGTTTATGTCCGAGGCGAACCACTATGGCATTCTTCGAAGGTATGGCTATGATATATTGTCCCAGCATACCTCTGAAGTACGGACATTTCTCTCCTTTATAGTCCATAATCCATGTCTGGTAGCCATAATATGAGAGCGGGTCTTTGCCCCACTGATCTTTCAGATATGATGCCGGTGTCATGGCCTCTTCTATATATTCCTTGCTGACTAATTGCCTTCTGTTCCAGTTGCCTTTGTTCAGCATCAGACGTCCGAATCTTGCGGCATCCCTTGCCGTAGTGTGGAAACAGCAGAACGATTTCTCGTCTCCACCTTTTTTGTCTAGTAGCCAGAAAGCATCCTGTCCTGCCATCATCGGTTGCCACAGCTTCTTTTCTGCATAGCGGCTGATGGTTTCGCCTGTTGCCGCTTCGACGACAAATGAAAGCAGCTGTGTCTCACCGCTTCTGTAGGAATATTGTACTCCAGGAGTATCGACTATATCAAGGCTCATGATTAGTTCGTAGAGGTCATTGCCGTAATATCCGTGTGTGGTTACAGAGAAAAGCGAAGCATAAGCCTCGTCCCAGTCCATTCCGGCGCTCATTGTAAGAAGGTTTCTGATTGTGATATCCTTTTGCCTTCCACGGCTGTATTCAGGGATATATTTCATAACCTTATCGTCCACACTGCATATTTTACCCTCGTCTATGGCTATTCCCACAAGTAGTCCCACTATACTTTTAGTGGCAGAGAACAGGTTTGAAGTCAGGGTATCGTTCCACCCTCCTCGATAAGTCTCGTACAGAATACTGTCATTTTTTATTACCAAAAAAGACACCGTTTTCATATCGTCTATGTACGCCGAATCCTCCTTTGAAAGTTGGAAAGAATTGTAATCCTCCGAAACTGCCCATTCCCAGCAGGAATCCGGTGCATGAACAGTGGCATGTTCGAAAATACCGATGTCGTCAATAGTGGGAAACCAGTGGATCAGTGCCTTCTTGGCATAGAAAGGCAGACACAGATACGCTATAATTATGGCAACCGGTAATGCTATGAGAACTTTTTTTCCTGTTTTCATAATTTTTTTTTGTTTTATGATTGAACAAAAGCTGTAGTTCCTCTGTTATATATTTTGAAAGTTATACAAAAGCTTAATATTCTTGTTTGGTTTTATGTTGGAGTTATGTTTTTAATTCCTCATTAAAAAGTCCGTCAGTGTTTGTGAAAATGCTGACGGATTTTCTTTATTCTTTCGAAAGAATATCCATGTACTCCTCGTATGATATATATCTGCCGCCCATCGCCTTCAAGTGCGGAGTCTCGAACTGGCAGTCTATCATCAGTCCGCCTCTCTCTTCAAGAAACCATGCCAGATGTATAAGGGCAAGTTTTGAGGCACTTGGAACGAGCGAGAACATGCTCTCGCCGAAAAAGCATTTACCTAATGCCACACCATATAGTCCGCCTACAAGTCTGTCATCTTCCCATATCTCCACACTGGCGGCGAACTGCTGTTCATGCAGTCTTATATATGCTTCCGTCATTTCCGGACCAAGCCATGCGCCTTCCTCGTCTTCACGCAACTTTCCGCAATTGCGTATCACATCTTCAAAAGCCTCGTTGATTGTTATTCTGTATTTGTCTTTGTTTATCAATGTACGCATGGAGTGCGACACATGTATCTCCGAAGGGAAGATTACGAATCTCTGCATCGGACACCACCATTCTATAACCTGTCTCTTGAAGGCATACCACGGGAATATTCCGTAAGAGTATGCCAGCAGCAGTCTGTCGATTGACAAATCGCCGCCTATGGCAAGCAGCCCGTCCGGCTCTCCCAAATGAGGGTCCGGAAAGGCCAGTCTTTTACTCAACTTGAATACCATGCCTTATCACTTTTTCAGGGTTATGGCAGGAATATTATTCTCTATACAGACAAGAGCATGACCACCGTTCTTCAGTTTGCCGAAAAGCATTTCTTTGACGAACAGCGGTTTCAGATGATGACCTATCACTCTGTCCATCTCGCGTGCTCCGTATTCCTTGGTAATACTTTTCTTCAGCAACCATTCCTTGGCGTCAGCACCTATTTCCATAGTTACCTTGTTTGCCTCAAGTTTCGCACTGAATTCTCTCAGTTTCTTTTCGAGGATAAGCTGAGCCATGTTGCTGTCCATATCGTTGAACACCACAGTGGCAGACAGTCTGTTCAGGAACTCAGGCTTGAATGTCTTCTTAACCTGTTTCAACATGGAATCGCCGGCAGTGGCTTGTCCCTTGAATCCTATCGAAGCCTGATGTGCATACTGCGCTCCCGCATTCGATGTCATAATCAGAATCAGATGACGGCAGTCCGACTTGCGTCCCTTGTTGTCGGTAAGCACGGCATAGTCCATCACCTGAAGCAGTATGTTGAATATGTCCGGATGAGCTTTTTCTATCTCGTCAAGCAGCAGAACGCAGTTTGGAGTCTTGCGTATGGCATCTGTCAGAAGTCCACCTTCCTCATAGCCCACATATCCCGCAGGCGAGCCGATAAGTTTCGCCACAGTATGTTTCTCCGAATACTCACTCATGTCGAAACGTACCAGACCGATACCGAGTTCGGCTGCAAGAACCTTAGCTATCTCTGTCTTACCCACACCGGTAGGACCCACAAACAGCAGGCTCGCTATAGGCTTGTTGTCGTCGTTCAGTCCGGCTTTCGACATCATTACTGCTTCCGTCACCTGAGTGATTGCCTGATCCTGTCCGTAGATAAGTGCTTTCATCTTAGCCGGCAGATGTTCAAGCTCTGTATTGTCTTCCTTTGCAGTGATGGATTCTATCTTGCACATTCTTGCAAGAATGTCCGAAATGAGTTCTTTTGTAACGATATTTTTATCTTTGCCGTCGTTGTGAATCTCCCTGTAGGCACCTGCCTCGTCTATCAGGTCGATAGCCTTATCGGGTAGGAACTTGTCTTTGATATATTTGTCGCTCATGCTTACGGCATACTCAATCACTCCCTTTCGGTATTTCACGTTGTGGAAAGTCTCGTATCCCTTTATAAGTCCCTTTATAATCTTGACGGTATCGTCTATGCTTGGTTCAAGAATATCTATCTGCTGGAAGCGTCTTACCATTCCCTTGCTTCCTGCAAAGTATTTGTTGTACTCCTCATAAGTGGTTGACCCAATGAATTTTATATTTCCTCCTTCAAGGTATGGTTTAAGCATGTTCGATGCGTCTAATGAGCCGTCACTCGTTCTTCCCGCTCCGATAAGGTTATGGATTTCATCTATGTAGATGATGGCTTTGCCCTCTTTCTCTGCTCCCAGCATAATACCTTTCAGCCTTTTCTCAAACTCACCACGGTACTGTGTTCCGGCAATGATACCGCCAAGGTCAAGCTCATAGATACGGTAGCCTTTCAGTTTCTCCGGCACGTTTCCTTTCTCTATTCTTTCTGCCAGACCGTAGATGAGGGAAGTCTTTCCCACGCCCGATTCACCTATATGCAGAGGATTGTTCTTCTCCTTGCGGCACAGAACTCTGATAGTCTTTTCAAGTTCTTCTTCTCTTCCGATAAGCGGATTATGGCTCTCTAAATTGTCGTTTATGCAGGTTACAAAGTTTTTCCATGTCTCATTCTTCTCATAACCGTGTTCATGATCGAGAATGTCATCGTAGTCGTAGCTGTATTCATCAATGAGCATACTTGTGAACTCGGCTATATCATCTTTCAGGGTGTTTTTCAGGATATAAGCTGCCCATGAGTCTGTCAGTTCAATCATACCCTGTACCAGATGTGGAACATCTATTTCGTTGGCTCCTGAGAAAGTTACAATCATGTGTGCCTTTATGAAAATCTCTGCCATCTGTGTAGAGTTTTCCGGTTCGTATTGAGTACCTTCAGGCAGAACCTCGAATTTGGTGTTCAGAACTTCCTTTATATTTTTCTCTAACTTGTTTATGTTGCATGCCATATCCTCAAGTGCATATACGAATTCATCCTGTTGCATGAGTGCATAAAGCAGGTGTTCGGGAGTCACAAACTCATGTCTCCTGAACTTGGCTTCCGTATGTGCTACCTCCAATGCCTTATTTACGTGTTTAGTATATTTCAAGTCCATATTTTCTGTTGTGAATGTTAAGCCTGCTTGTCTTCAGGCAGTACTGTAAGTTTTAGTGGAAATCCTTCCTCTCGTGCCATGTCCGTAGCTTTTCGTACCTTAGACAGAGCGATGTCGTAGCTGTAAATGCCCACAACAGCAGAGCCGCTTTTGTGAACACTCATCATCAGCATCTCGGCTTCATTTTCCGATTTGAAGAATACCGTAGTCAGGATTTTTACCACGAAGTCCATGGTTGTGAAGTCATCGTTATAGATAACTACTTTATAACGTCTCGGCTCTTTAAGGCTTACACGTCCTTTTTCCTTTATGTTTGTCTGTTGTTTTCCCATAATGAGAACAAACTTAATAAAAAAACTTCATATCTCAATGATTGTTCATTTTAAATAAAATAATAAGTCGCATAAACGGGCTGTTATGTGATAATTTTTTTACGAGGCTACTATATTCATAAAAATAACATGTTATTTTCTGTAAACCACAGTGTGGTTTATAAAAACATAAGTGTGATTTGTGTAAACCACAGTGTGGTTTTTATAAATACAAGTTATATTTATAGAAAATGATATGACAAAATAGTTTTTTATCATCCCAGTTTAATGAATTTATATGGTATTTATTCAATAAATTATTTTGAAAGTAAAAACTAAATTCATATATTTGTGATATCAAAATAATATCATAAAACTATTCGGTTATGGATACAAAAGAAATTGCTTTCAAAGGTTTTAAGATGAACGGCTTTGTTGCCTTGTTCTTGCATTTGGTTGTACTTACGGCAGTTGTCGTAGTCTGTTTTTTAATGAGTAATCCGGTGTTGTTTGTAATAGGTGTCTTGGGAGTTATCAAGTGGTTTGTTCTTTTTGCGGGATATATGCAACTTGAACCGAATGAGGCAAGAGTAATGGTTTTCTTTGGAAAGTATAAAGGAACATTCCGTGAAACGGGTTTCTTTTGGGTGAATCCTTTTATGAATAAAAAGAAACTTTCTTTGCGTGCAAGGAATCTGGACGTAGAGCCGATAAAAGTAAATGATAAGATTGGTAATCCTGTGTTGATAGGACTTGTACTGGTTTGGAGGGTAAAGGATACTTACAAGGCAATGTTTGAGATAGACTCGCAGACTATGGCTGACACATCGACTGCCAATAGCAAGGAAGTTACGGCAGGAAGTACGGTTGGTAACCGTATGAATGCTTTTGAAAACTTTGTCCGCATACAGAGTGATGCCGCATTGCGTCAGGTAGCCGGACAGTATGCATACGATAATAATGAGTCGGAAGCAGACGAACTGACTTTGCGATCTGGCGGTGAGGAAATAAACGACCAGTTGGAACAGAAACTGAATGAGCGTTTGGCTATGGCAGGTATTGAAATACTGGAGGCAAGGATAAACTATCTGGCATACGCTCCTGAAATTGCGGCTGTTATGCTGCGTCGTCAGCAGGCAACAGCCATTATCAGTGCAAGGGAAAAGATTGTTGAAGGTGCTGTATCGATGGTTAAGATGGCTCTTGAAAAACTTTCAGATGAAGAGATAGTTGAACTTGATGAAGAGCGTAAAGCTGCAATGGTAAGCAATTTGCTCGTTGTTCTTTGTGCGGACGAGGCTGCGCAGCCGGTGGTTAATACGGGAACATTACATCATTAATTAATTAATATGTGGAAACTATGGGATTAGAGAAAATTGTCAGATATACGTGTTCAACCAGAGTGTCGTCTTTCATTCCTATGATCTTTGGTGCAGTTGCGACAGTTCTATTGGTTGTGCTTGGTTTGGTAAAGTATAGCATGAATGCTATAGAGCCTTCGAACAACACGCTCTTTTTCGCAATTTTGCTATGTGCGACAGTTCTTGTTTTATCGTTTACATTGTACAATGCTTACCGTTATAAAAGACCTGTTGACAAGCATAAGGTTGTTATCCTGAATAATTTTTTATGTAGGATATATTTAAAAAGTAAGTTACTGTTTATCTTGTTGACATTTATTGCTCATGTGGTGTTGTTCTTGTTGTTGGGTCTTATTGTTGACTGGATAGATTATGGAACAGTAAACTTTCTTTCATCTTTTGTTGAAATAGTTTTAGACTGGATAGTGGAATCTTGTATTTTAGGATTGACATTTACCACAGTGGCATTTAATGATTATTATTCATATTATAAAAGCAAACAGTAATATATTTTTACAATGGCCAAGAAAGAAAGTTCGATAAAAAGTTTTGTGCTTCGTGTGGATTCTGAAACTATGGAAGCTATAGAGCAATGGGCTGCTGATGAGTTCCGCAGTACCAACGGTCAGCTCCAGTGGATAATCAACGAGGCTTTGCGAAAGAGTGGCCGACTGAAAAAGACGCGGAAAGAAAGGAATAAAGATGATGAAACGGAGTAATGTAAACAGCCTTGATTGCAATGCAATACTATATTTTTGTCATAAGAAACAAATAATTAAAACATAAGTGTTATATTTGAAGAAATTATAAATTCAACGACAATGATAACATTTCCAAACGCAAAAATAAATTTAGGCTTGAATATCGTGGAGAAACGTCCTGACGGATACCATAATCTTGAAACTGTATTTTTCCCGGTGAGTCTTCAGGACGCCCTCGAGGTAAAACCTTTGGAAGAAGAGGGAGTGGATTATAAAATAACCATGAAAGGCAATGCTCTTGACTGCAATCCTGATGATAACCTTGTGGTTAAGGCTTACAAACTGTTGAAGCAGGATTTCGATATTGCTCCTGTTGATATTCATCTTTTCAAACATATACCGAGCGGTGCAGGACTTGGAGGCGGCTCGTCAGACTGTGCTTTCATGATAAAGATGCTTAACGAGAAATTCGCTTTGGGATTGAGCCTTGAGAAGATGGAAGAGTATGCCGCAAAGTTGGGAGCCGATTGTGCCTTCTTTGTGCGTAACGAGCCTGTTTTTGCTACGGGGATAGGTAATATATTTGAACCGGTGAGTCTGTCGTTGGCTGATTATCATATTGTATTGGTTAAGCCGGATATTTTTGTGTCAACTCGTGACGCCTTCTCTAAAATAAAACCTCACAGACCGGAACTCTCACTTAAAGATATAATTAAAATGCCTGTAGAAAAGTGGAAAGAGGTTATGGTTAATGATTTTGAGAACAGTGTTTTTGCCCTGTATCCGGAGATAGCCGCTATTAAGGATAAGATGTATGACCTTGGTGCCGTATATGCTTCTATGTCAGGGTCCGGTTCTTCGGTATATGGATTGTTCCGTAAACCGGTTGAGAATGTGGACGAGAAATTTGCCGGTTGTTTCTGCAGACAGAGAGAAATGTTTTAAACAGAGAGTTGGAGTGATTCATTTTTTCAAACAGAATATAGAGGGTATTTCTCTGCCGGAGAAGTTTACTTTCCCTTTTCATTATACACCTCATCCGCTGACAAGGATTGCGGCGGGTGAGGTTCGGTCTTATTTGTCGTCACGGGCTGACTGGCAGGAAGAAATAAGCAAAGGCAAAATGTTTGGTGTGCTGATAGTAAGTACACCGAATGGAGAAATCGGATATTTGGCGGCTTTTTCCGGGAATTTGGCAGGTAGCAATATGCATGATTTCTTTGTCCCTCCTGTATATGACCTTCTGAATCCGGACGGTTATTTCCGAAAAGAAGAATCGGAAATTTCGGCTTTGAACAGACGTATCAATGATATACTGAAAAGTGATTCTTACGTCATGGCAAAGAAGATACTTGAAGATACAAAGCTCCAGGCATCTTCTTTTTTGGCATCTGCCAAGGAGGAGCTGAAGAGGGGTAAAAAGGAGAGGGACGAAAAACGTGCTAATGGTAATCTTTCGTCAGAAGATATTAAAATGATGATTCGTGAGAGTCAGTTTCAGAAGGCCGAATACAAAAGGTTAGAGAGTTTGTGGAAAGAAAAACTGAATGATGTGGAACAGAAAGTGAAATGTTGTGAGGCGGAGATATCGCAGTTGAAACACGAAAGGAAAACTCGTTCAGCGGCATTACAGCTGTGGCTATTCAAACAATTCAATATGTTGAACGCGAAAGGTGAGAGTAAAGATCTGTGCGAGATATTCAAGGATACTCCTCAGGGACTGCCGCCGGCGGGAGCTGGAGAGTGTGCTTTACCTAAACTTCTGCAATATGCTTATCTCAACAGTCTGCAACCGTTGGCTATGGGTGAGTTCTGGTGCGGAATGTCGCCTAAAGATGAGATTCGTCATGATGGCTATTTCTATCCGTCATGCAAAGGAAAATGCGAGCCTATTCTGAAACATACGCTTATAGGTCTTGAGGTGGAACCCAATCCATTGGCGGAGGATTTGTTTAAAGATGTTCCACTAAGAATTTTATATGAAGATGAATGGATAGTGGCAGTAGATAAACCGTCGGGTATGCTTTCAGTGCCGGGAAAGAATGATTTGGATTCGGTGCAGCAGAGAGTAAAACAGATGTATCCCGACGCTACGGGACCTTTGGTAGTTCACAGATTGGATATGGCTACATCCGGAATACTTCTCGTAGTCAAGGATAAGGAAGTTCACGCAAAATTGCAATCGCTGTTTGAGACAAGAAATATCTTAAAGGAATATACCGCTATATTGGATGGTGTTCCTAAGGAGAGAAATGGAATCATAGATTTGCCTATATGCCTGAATCCTCTTGACAGACCACGTCAGATGGTTGATTTAGAGAATGGTAAACCGGCGATAACCGAATATAATGTGGTGGATATATCTGATGGACGGGCGAGGGTAGTCTTTAGGCCTCACACTGGACGTACACATCAGTTGCGAGTACATTCGGCTCATACGTCGGGATTGGGTTGTCCTATATCGGGAGATGAACTTTATGGTAATCCTGAATCGGCTCCACGCTTGTGTCTTCATGCGTCAAGACTCGTATTCAGACATCCGATATCGGATAAGGAGGTAGAGATAGTTTCTCCGGGTCCGTTTTAGAAAAGAATATCGTTCAATATGTGTTTGTCAGGCGTTTACTGAACGTTCACTGAACAGCCTGTGAACACAGAATGAAAGTAATATAAAAAAATATTGATTATGGAATTTATAGATTTAGTAAAGAAACGTCAGAGTGACAGGAAGTACAAGGATATTCCTGTGGATAGAGAAATGGTGATAAAATGTCTTGAAGCCGCAAGATTGGCTCCGTCGGCATGTAACAGTCAGCCGTGGAAATTCGTTGTGGTGGACAAACCGGAACTTCTTTCAGAAATGTCATCGGCTGCTGCCGGTATGGGTATGAACAAGTTTGCTGTACAGTGTCCGGTGATTGTGGCTGTAGTGTTGGAGAAGATGAATTTTACTGCACGTATAGGCAGCGTAATCAAAGATAAGGAATATTCTCTTCTTGATGTAGGTATTGCTGTGGAGAATTTCTGTCTTCAGGCTGCAGAACTTGGATTGGGAACATGTATCCTTGGTTGGTTCGATGAAAAGAAGGTGAAGAAGTTGCTTGGTATTGGCAGTAAGAGAGTTCCGCTTCTGATTACATTGGGTTATCCTGATGGAGAGACGAGAAACAAGATAAGAAAAGACATTAATACGATGAGCAGTTGGAATAAGTATGAATAAGTCGAAGAAGATTATATTGGCCCTTGTGGCTGTGGCAGTGGTACTTGTGGTCGTACTGACCGTAAACAACTATCGTTCGATGGAGAATGAAGAACAGTCACTTGATGAAGTAGAGGTGACGGATTCTGCCGAGGTGGAAGAAATTACTTACAAATATGGTATCCCTGTTGATAAATATAATGTGAATTACGGTATCGTGAAACCTAACCAGAATCTGTCGTTTATATTGTCAGACCACGGATTGAGTGCGCAGAATATTCATGACCTTAATCTTAAGACAGAGGGAGTGTTCGATGTAAGGAAAATACGAAGCGGAAGGGCGTATGCCATGTTTACTTCGAAGGACAGTCTGGCTACTCCCAAGTTCTTTGTTTACGAGGAAGATCCGAAGTCATACGTGGTTTTCGACCTGAGAGGAGAATATAAGGTTACACGCGGACAGAATCCTGTAGAGTGGAGAACTAAAGAGGCAAAGGGAAAGATAGAGTCGTCATTGTGGGTAGCTATGCAGGATTGTAATACTTCGCCACAACTTGCGATAGTTCTCTCGCATATATTCGGCTGGACAATAGACTTCTTCGGACTTCAGAAAGAAGATGAATTCCGTGTGATATACGAACAGGAATATGTTGACGGAAATGCATTACAGAACTTCCATGTGCTTGCCGCATCGTTCCGTGCCTCTGACAGTACATATTATGCTATTCCTTTCACTCAAGATGGCGAGGAACTGTATTATAATGAGAAGGGAAACAGTCTTGAAGGAGCTTTTCTGAAAGCACCACTTGATTTTTACCGTATCTCGTCACGCTTTACCAACAGCCGTTACCATCCGGTGCTGAAACGCTATCGTGCGCATCATGGTGTGGATTATGCCGCTCCAACAGGTACTCCGGTTTATGCTATCGGTAGCGGAAAGGTTATCGCCAAAGGTTATCAGGCTAATGGGGGAGGAAACTATGTGAAAATCAAGCACAATAGTGTATATGTCACTACCTATATGCACCTGTCGCGTTTTGCAAAAGGCTTGAAAGTCGGTTCCACAGTAAAGCAGAAAGAGGTAATAGGCTATGTAGGATCAACAGGACTTTCTACGGGACCGCATCTTGATTTCCGTGTATTCGAGAACGGAAAGCCTATAAATCCGCTCACTATCAAGTCGCAGCCTAAGAAACCTGTAAGTCAGCAGAACATGGCAGCTTATACGGTTCTTCGTGATTCATTGGTAAGCAGACTTCAGGGAATGTAAATTTTTTGTTCTGAGAGGAATTAAAAGAGCCATATCAAATCCTTTTATTTTATTAGGATATTGGTATGGCTCTCTTTATTGATTATTATGATGATATTAGAACATATAATCCCAAGCAGGAAGTGCTACAGGTTTCTGCTTTGCGGACTTTAAAGATTTCTCGTCAAGATATTTCTTGTTTATTACGATACGGAACAGATATTCGTCGAACCATTTGTCGGTGAAAGTCATATATCCGTTATGGCCTGCAGTAGGACCCCAGCTGTTTTCAAACTGCCATTTCAGTGGCTGATCATTATCATCTGTATCAACAGCCATCAGAGTCATTGCATGGGCAGAACCGCTTTCTCTTGTGAGGATTCTTGCTTTTTTGTCCATGTCAAGCTTGATTCCGAAAAGTGATGAGTAATCGAACATTTCAGGATGACATACGCCATCGGCAGAGTTGTACATAGCTACGTCCACAGATACATACATTGCTTCATTATCCTTGATTGAAGCAATGGCCGCTTTCTTTATTACATCGTTAGGCAGATTCAGGTAAACCCAGTTAACACCTTCGTAAGTGTTGCGGTAGTTTGCTATTTCGTAAACCTTATAATATTCGCGTGTCGGGTCGTTCATTATCATAACGTATGATTCCGGATTGTAGTTTTCCGGTTTAATCGTATTATAAAATTCCTTAGGAGTAGCTTTCATACTCTTTATTTCTCCGTCAGCAGTTTCATATCTCCATTCGAACTGACTTGGAGGATTACCGAGGCAGAGTGAAAGGATTCTGTAAACATCTTTTAATATTGTTTTCTTGGCTTCTGCTATTTCCTTTTTGCTCTTTTTGCCGTTTACTAAATTACGGAGTTCGTATCCTCCGGTACGCAGACGTTCATTGAGTACAGACCGCATTTGTGTCGTATTGTTTGAGTGTGCAGTTTCCGGCATAACAGTCTGAGGAACTACGCCGTATTTTTCTGCTATATTATAGAACAGGTTCCATACTCCACCGTCACCCACAGGTGTTTTGAAATAAAACTCAACATCCCGTTCCAGCATATCATGGTCTGCTGTGGCTATGGCATTTTCAAGGAAAAGATTGCTCTTCTCGAACATATCCCAGAAATAGTTGTAGTTGTGTGAGAAATCGAAATCCTTTATATTGAACTGTTTCATTACCGACGGACGGAGTACGTTCATAGAAGTAAACATCCAGCATCTTCCAGACTGCTGCTGGTCTGTTATACCTTTTACATCTACTCTGTATTTGAAGTAATGGTCAGTTTCTCCTTGAATCTCTCTGTTTAGTGATAATTTTCTTAGGTTGGCTTCGTTTGTGATTATGTTCTGAAGTGCTTTTGTTGACGCGTCCATTACGAATGATGACTGTATGTCCTTCAGATCGGATTCAGTGATTTGCTGTGCCCCTGCACTTAATGCGATAGCTCCAAGAGCTGCTGTAAATAATGTTTTTTTCATGTGTTTATGGCTCTTTTGTTTTTATTTCTCTTGCAAAGATGGCATTTTAAGTTGGATACTGCAAGTTTATCTGTTCTGTAGGTAAAAAATAAGCTGCATGGTGTCTTTATTATTTCAGGACAGCCATGCAGCTTTGATTTCTTTCTTATTGCCTTTTTATTTGATTTCAAATTCTTCCTTCATATCAATTTCTTCGCATTTTGAGTCGTAGAATTTGTACTCTAACATTGCGAGGTTTTGATTAGGAATGACTTTGATACCAAATCCGTATTTCATTTGCCATTTACGTTTTAACGAAACCATTCCCTGATTTACGTAAGCGGCTACGTACGGATGTATATGCAACGTGAATTTCTTCACTTTTAATTTGTTGACCAGATAGTCTAACTTGCTTTCCAGCGAGTCTGTGAAAAGTATCGACGGCTTGATTTTGCCTTTACCGAAACATACAGGACACTCTTCGTCGGTTGTTACGTCCATTGCCGGACGAACTCTTTGGCGTGTTATCTGCATAAGGCCGAATTTGCTTAACGGCAAGATGTTATGCTTGGCTCTGTCCTTCTGCATGTTCTGACACATACGCTCGTATAATTTCTGACGATTTTCGGCAAGGTTCATATCAATGAAATCGACAACTATGATACCACCCATATCCCTGAGTCTGAGCTGGCGTGCAAGTTCGTCGGCAGCTCCTAAGTTTACATCGAGGGCATTTGCTTCTTGGCCGTTGGCAGATTTTGAGCGGTTCCCGCTGTTTACGTCCACCACGTGAAGTGCTTCTGTGTGTTCAATAATGAGGTATGCACCGCTTTTGTATGATACGGTCTTACCGAATGATGATTTGATTTGCTTTGTGATGGCAAAGTTGTCGAAAATGGGAAGCTGACCTGTATATAGCTTTACAATGTTCCCGCGTTCGGGAGCAATAAGTGCTACATAGTCTTTTACTTCGTTGTAAACAGTTTCATCGTTTACATAAATATTTTCGTATGACGGATTGAACAGGTCGCGCAGCATAGCGACTGTACGGCTTGTCTCCTCATATACCAATGTGGGCAGTTTTGTAGCAGACTGCACCTTTGTAATAGTTTCTTCCCAATGTTTGAGCAATACTTTCAGCTCGGCATCAAGTTCTGCCACTCTTTTTCCTTCGGCTACTGTTCTTACTATTATACCGAAGTTCTTGGGCTTGATGCTCTGAAGAAGTTGCTTCAATCGTGTCCTTTCTTCGCTTGATTTGATTTTTTGCGATACAGAAACTTTGTCGTTGAACGGGATAAGTACCAAATATCTTCCTGCAAACGATAACTCGCATGTGAGACGTGGTCCTTTGGTAGAGATAGGTTCTTTAACTATCTGTACTATAACTTCCTGTCCTTGCTGGAGAACATTTGATATTGATCCGTCTTTTTCTATGTCCGGCATAGAATTTGCCTTGGATATAGGAAAAAGTTTCTTACGGTCACTGATAACTTGCTTTAGATACTTTTGATAAGAATGAAACTGTGGTCCCAAATCAAGATAGTGAAGGAAAGCGTCTTTTTCAAAGCCGACATCCACGAAGCACGCATTAAGTCCGGGCATAAGTTTTTTTACTTTACCCACATACATGTTCCCAACAGAGAAAGAAAGGTTTCTTTCTTCTTTCTGAAACTCTACCAGATTCTTGTCTTCCAGTAGGGCTATAGAAATTTCTTTGGGCTGTACGTCAACAACTAATTCGCTTGTCACTTTTTCTTGGTTTAATGGAAATTGTTTAAATTCTTAATTAAGACAAAGAACAAACCTGAAAGACTGAAACAGTTCTTTGCAAGTTTGTTCTTTATTGAAGTCGGGACAGACTAACAATTATTTTTTGCTTTTATGTCTGTTCTTTCTTAGTCTTTTTTTACGTTTGTGAGTTGACATTTTATGTCTTTTTCTTTTCTTTCCGCTTGGCATAGCTGTAAAATTTTTATAGGGTTAATACTAAAATTAATTTATTCCTTCACTGAAAGTGTAAAAGTCTTAGCTGGTTTGAATACCGGAATGTTGTGTTCCGGGATAATTATTGTAGTGTTTTTTGATATATTACGAGCTGTTTTCTGTGCTCTCTTCTTAACTACGAAACTGCCGAAACCTCTCAGGTAAACATTTTCTTCGTTAGATAACGATTCTTTTACTGAACCCATGAACGCCTCCAAAGTAACCAGTACAGTGTTTTTGTCGATACCTGTCTTTTTTGCAATTTCGTTTACAATATCTGCTTTAGTCATTTCGCTAATAAATAATTATTGTGTTATACTTTATCTAAATTTTTGGTCTGCAAATATATAGCTTTTCTCGTTCTTTAAGAAATTTATTGGCTACATTTTTACAAAAAAAATGAGAAACATGGTGTTTTTTGTGTCTTCAGATATACTCAATACTTCGGTAAATTTTTACCGATAAATTAAAATTAAACATAGAATCGGCATAATCCGGTTCAAAAATATATTC
>CALUIE010000046.1 GCA_944320605.1 uncultured Phocaeicola sp.
ACCTCACCCTTTACGAATTGGGCTGCCTTTGCCATAAGGTTGTTTTCGCGCTGCATCATCAGGATGATTGCCAGTGGTTCAAGCCCTTTCTGGCGAGCGGCTTCGGCCCTCGTTTTTCTTTTAGGTTTGAAAGGAAGATATATGTCTTCCAGTTCTGTAGAGTCCCAGCAGTAGTCTATTCTGTTCCTAAGTTCGGCAGTCATCTTGCCCTGTTCCTCTATAGTGGAAATGATGGTTTCCTTGCGCTTTGCAAGTTCGCACAGTTTCTCGTATCTGTCGTTTATTTCGCTTATCTGCACCTCGTCCATACCTCCTGTAGCCTCTTTTCTGTATCGGCTGATGAACGGTATGGTTGCTCCGCCCTGAAGAAGTTTCAGAGTGTTTTCCACCCTGTGTTCCTGCAGCTTCATGGCGGCGGCTATCATCTTGCTGAATTGTTCCATGTAATTGTGTGTGGATATTAGTTTAAGTTTATTCTTTTACAAGGCATGAGTCAAGCTCTTTGATGAGCTGTTCCTTGTCCATATTTTTTCCTATGAATACTATTTTCTGCATTCTGTCGCCGTACTTTTCGTCCCAGTCTTTCATCAGTCCCGGTTCCTGTTTCATCAGTCTTTTGATGTCGGCTTCCGGCAGGGTGGCATACCACAGTCCGGCTTCGGAAATCTGTTTCTGTTTGCCTGCCTGTTCAAACAGGTACGACATCTCAGGCTGGTCGCTGAAATAGCACACTCCTTTGGCGCGAATTACGCTTTTCGGCCATCTTGACGAAATGAAGTAATCGAAACGGTTCATGTCGAACGCGGCACGTCTGAAGTAGAGTAGTGTGCTTATGCCGTATTCTTCAGTTTCGCCACCTTCGTGATGGTGTCCGCATGAACATTCTTCCCCGTTTTCGTGATGATGATGCTCGTCATGATTGCAGTGACATTCCTCATCATGATGGTGATGGTGGCAATGACTGTCTGTATCTTCTTCCGTTACATGCTTGCCCAGTTCCTGTACCCATCCTGCAGATGCTGCTACGTGCTCGTATCTGAACATCGAAGTTGATATAATCCTGTCAAGGTCAATATCTGCATAGTCGCATTCTATAATCTCTGCAGCAGGCTGAAGTGTCTTTACTATACGGTGTATGGTTTCAAGTTCTTCGGGACTTACTTCTGAAGCTTTATTCAGTAAAACTATATTACAGAATTCTATCTGGTGTATAAGCAGATTTTCAATATCGTCTTCAGAAAGATTTTTCTCTGTAAGGCTTTCAGCACAGCAGAATTCATCCTTCATACGAAGTGCGTCAACCACTGTTACCACAGAGTCAAGGCGTGTGATGCCATACTTGGTATATGCGCCTCCCAGTTGAGGTATCGAGCAGATAGTGTTTGCTATGGATTCCGGCTCACATATTCCGCTTGCCTCTATAACAATATAGTCGAATTTCTCTGTTTTGAGGATTCCTAAAATCTGTTCTATAAGGTCGGTTCTCAGTGTGCAGCATATACATCCGTTCTGCAGAGCCACAAGGCTGTCGTCGTTCATACCGACAACTCCCTGACGCTGTATCAGTTCGGCATCGATGTTCACTTCGCCGATGTCGTTTACAATGACAGCAAATCTGATGCCCTTTTTGTTGGAAAGAATTCTGTTGACGAGAGTGGTTTTCCCACTTCCCAGGTATCCTGTAAGCAACAGTACAGGTATTTTTTTAATTTTATCCATCTATATTCTGATATAAGAATCTCTTGATGCTCTTCTTGGCAGTCTTTTCAAATTCTTCAGGATATAGTTTGACTTTTGAAATCTGCGAGAATGCAGGAAGAGTTTTGTTAAGTTCTATTCTGTTTTGCTCTATGGCTTCTTCCAGTTGTGATAATGACAGTCCGTGTGCAAAAGCGTCATCGCTGTCAGGATATACCAGTGCGACAAGTTTCTCGCCTTTCAGTATGATAAGCGATTCGTTGACGTACGGCATATTGTTCAGCTTGGCCTCAATTTCTTCAGGATAGATGTTTTGTCCTGTAGAAGTGAGCAGCATGTTCTTGCATCTTCCTTTTATGAAGATGTTGCCTTCCGCATCTTTTATAGCCATGTCGCCAGTGTGCAGCCATCCTTCATTGTCTATGGCCTGTGATGTAGCTTCCTCATTCTTGTAATATCCCAACATCACGTTTGCGCCACGGCAGACAAGTTCGCCCGGTACTGTTTCCGGATTATCGGAAAGAACTTTGGTTTCCATATTCGCTACAGTCTTTCCGCATGACTGGTATTTTATTTCGTCCCAACGGCTGTGGCATATCAAAGGCGCACATTCCGTCATACCGTATGCAATGGTGTAAGGGAAGTTTATCTTTCTTAGGAAGGCCTCTACTTCGGCATTGAATGGTGCTCCTCCTATGACGATTTCAATGAAATTTCCTCCGAATGCCTGCATGGCCTGATGGAGTATTTGTTCTTTAATTTTGTCGCTGATGATAGGCAGATTAAGAAGCAATTTACCAAGTTTGTTGTCAACGTGTGGCAATATGTTCTTTTTGATAATCTTTTCTACTATTAGCGGAACACATGCTATTACCCTCGGTTTTATTACTGAGAATGACTCAGCTATGATTTTAGGACTTGGCATACGTGTAAGAAACCACAGATGTGCTCCAACGGTGATACCGTATAGAAAATCAAATACAAGCCCGAATATGTGTCCCAAAGGCAGCATTGATACAATACTATCGCCTGCAGTAAGTCCTACTTTTTCGTGTATATGGATTATATTTGATGTAATAGCCCTGTATGGAAGCATTACACCTTTAGAATATCCCGTAGTACCTGATGTATAATTGATTACAGCCAGTTCTTCAGGTTTTTCTTTTCTGTATGAAACTTGCTCGGCTCTGAACCGGCACGGATATTTTTTACCGAATTCCTCATTCAGGTGCTCTCTGGCGTATGTCAGTTGTTCTGAACGTGAAACTACCAAATCAAAATTCTTTAATTCTATGATACCTTCAAGCATAGGCATACACGCCTCGTTAAGGTTTTCCCATATCTGGTCGCCTGCAAATAACATTTTTGCTTCTGAATGGTTTACTATATGGTGAATGTTGTCTGGCTTGAATTCGTGAAGGATTGGTACAGCCACACCGCCGTATGTTATGATTGCTAAAAATACTGCAGTCCAGTTTGCGCTGTTACGTCCGCACAATGCTATTTTATCTCCCGGTTTTATTCCTGCATGTTGGAGCAGAATATGCATTTTCTCAATCTTTCTTGCCACATCTTTATATTGGAGTGTAATTCCTTTATAATCAGTAAGCGCATTTCCGTCCCAGTTTTGTTTTATGCTTTTCTCTATTAATTCTATCAAACTGTTGTTTAATTCCATGTCAAACAAAATATGTACACATTTCGTGATAATGTGTGCAAAAATAGTAAAAGTTAATTTAACGTAGGCATAGTATGTTTATTATTTTTAATTATTCCTACTATTTGGATATAAATACTTACATTTAGATAAGACAGGCTGCATCTCGGAATTAAAAGTTGAAAACTATGTTTTCACTTTGTACTTCACTCGGTTTGTACTATCTTTAGATAAGATAGGCTTCACCTCGGAATTAAAAGTCGAAAACTATGTTTTCACTTTGTACTTCTCTCAGTTTGCACTATCTTTGCCATGATAAAATGTTAGAATTATGCTTATTT
Source organism: uncultured Phocaeicola sp. (assembly GCA_944320605.1). Taxonomy (GTDB): domain Bacteria; phylum Bacteroidota; class Bacteroidia; order Bacteroidales; family Bacteroidaceae; genus Phocaeicola. The sequence goes on from CALUIE010000046.1 coordinate 3,697, forward strand.
ACAATACTACTTTTCATGTTGAGATGAATGATGCCAGAAATTTTGTAATTTGGCTGAACGAGTGTTATATTCCTGAAGCAGAGAAAACTGGGGAGTTGAAAAATCCGCGTATCTTGCGTATCCTGAGCCATAAGGAACAGGATAGTGAATGTTTCTCACTCCAGTGGGAGGTAGAAGATAGCGCAACCCTTCACAACTGGCATACCAAGTGTGGTGCCCGTCTTAACGAGGAGATGACAAAGATTTTCAAGGATAAGATTATAGGTTTCCCTACTTTGATGGAGGTTATAAAGTGATTTGTCCCGTAAAGGAAAAGATAATATTAGGCATAGACCCCGGAACCAATATCATGGGGTATGGTGTAATTAAAGTTGTGGGAACCAAAGCCGAAGTTGTCACGCTTGGAGTTATAGATATGCGCAAGTTTACCGATCCGTATCTGAAATTGAAACATATTTATGAGCGTGTGCAGGGAGTTATAAATTCATATTTGCCGGATGAACTTGCCATTGAGGCTCCTTTTTTCGGTAAGAATGTACAGTCTATGCTCAAATTAGGCAGGGCACAGGGAGTGGCTATTGTGGCAGCATTGTGCAGGGATATCCCTGTTACTGAATATGCTCCTCTGAAAATAAAGATGGCCATAACCGGTAACGGACAGGCAAGCAAGGAGCAGGTGGCAGACATGCTGAGACGTATGCTGAAAATTAAAAAAGAGGATATTGGTCCATTTATGGATGCTACAGATGCCTTGGGAGCGGCATATTGCCATTATCTGCAGATGGGACGACCTGAAACCCAAAAGGCTTATTCCGGATGGAAGGATTTTATTGCGAAGAATCCTGATAAGGTGGTGAAGTAGCTCTTAATTAATAATTAAAAATTAATAGTTAAGAATTCTACTAACAACTAAAAGCTAACAATCAACAACTAAAAAACAATGCAACAACGAGTTATTTCAGTATCAAATGGCGTTACCCGTCATCCTTTGTATAGGATGAGGAAACCTGTGGACTTCTGCCTGAATGCGGGCGAACAACTGGCTGTAGTTGGTCCTAACGGTGGAGGTAAAAGTATTTTTATAGATATTATTACAGGAAAATATCCCCTGTTGATGAATGAAGTGTCATACGATTTTTCTCCTTCAAGCTCAAATCTTGTATCAGATAATCTAAAATACATAACATTTCGCGATTCGTATGGTGATGCTGATGGCAGTTATTATTATCAGCAGAGATGGAATTCGCAGGATATGGAGAATATTCCCGTGGTAGGCGATCTTCTTCCTCAGTGTAAGGACGAAAAATTGAAAGAGAGTCTTTACAAGCTGTTTAGAATTGAAGAAATGCTGCAAAAGCCTATCATACTTCTTTCGAGCGGTGAGTTGAGGAAATACCAGCTGACCAAGACATTGCTTTCAGGACCAAGAGTCCTCATTATGGATAATCCTTTCATAGGACTTGATGCCCGTACACGCGATTTGCTTAAATCGCTTCTTTCAGAGCTTATAAAGGTTATAGGTCTTCAGGTTATCCTTGTACTTTCCAAATCTGACGATATTCCGGAGTTCATCACTCATGTGATAACTGTTGAGAATATGATATGTGGCGAGAAACTTCCACGTTCCGAATACAGTGGTGTCTGTGTCCCGGAAAAGATGCTTTCCGATGAAAAGGTTCAGGCTATACTTGATATGCCTTATAAGGATAATCTGTATAAGGCAGCCAATGTAGTCAAACTGAATAAGGTAAGTATCCGCTATGGCGAAAGAACTATTCTCCGTGAACTTGACTGGACAGTGAAGTGTGGCGAGAAATGGGCCTTGAGCGGAGAGAACGGTGCCGGTAAATCAACACTTCTGAGTCTGGTTTGTGCCGACAATCCACAGAGCTATGCCTGCGACATCACTCTGTTCGACCGTAAGCGCGGCAGTGGCGAGAGTATATGGGAAATCAAGAAGCATATCGGTTATGTCAGTCCGGAGATGCACAGAGCCTATCTGAAGAATATTCCTGCCATAGATATTGTGGCAAGCGGGCTTCATGATTCCATAGGGCTGTACAAGCGTCCCAAAGAAGAGGATAGGGAAGTATGTTTGTTCTGGATGGATATATTCGGGGTAAAGGATCTGGCAGACAGAAGTTTTCTGCAATTGTCAAGCGGTGAACAAAGACTTATCCTTCTGGCACGTGCATTTGTAAAAGACCCTGAACTGCTGATACTTGACGAGCCGCTTCACGGACTCGACCTGTATAACCGTCGTCTGGTTAAAGATGTAATTGAAACATTCTGTCGCCGAAACGACAAAACCATGATAATGGTTACTCATTACAAGGAAGAGCTTCCTGCCTGTATTACCGATTCACTGTTTCTTGTTCGAAATTAATCTTTCTTTCTGAACCATCGGTCTATAATTACAGCCAAGGCACCGTCGCCTGTCACATTACATGCGGTGCCGAAGCTGTCCATTGCAATATAAAGTGCTATCATCAGTGCCTGGGCGTTTTCATCGAATCCAAGCATTGATGACAGTATTCCCAATGAAGCCATGATTGCACCACCTGGCACTCCGGGAGCGGCGACCATAGTTATCCCCAGCATAAAGATGAATCCTGACATCATTTTGAAGCCGTAAGGTATGCCTTGCATCATCATCAGTGCGAGGGCACATGCCACAATTTTCATTGTACTACCGGATAGGTGTATAGTGGCACACAGAGGAATAACGAATCCTGCCGTATCTTCATTTACTCCGTTCTTTATTGTTTGTTTCAGAGTTACCGGTATGGTAGCGGCTGATGATTGTGTTCCTAATGCTGTGAAATATGCCGGCATCATGTTTGCGAGCATTCTGAACGGATTTTTTCCTGCTATGAGTCCGGCTATTACATATTGGAATATCAACAGAAGTATATGTAGAATGAAGATAATTCCTATTATCTTGATAAACACACTCAGTACATGGAATACCTGACCGGAATGTGTCATGTTGAAGAATATGCCGAATATGTATATTGGCAGTAGTGGAAGAATGACTTTCTGTATTGTCTTTACGATAATCTCTTTAAAATCAACAAACGCGTTTTTCAGATAGTTTGTATTGAGGTTTGCCATTCCCAATCCTAAAGTAAAAGCCATTACAAGGGCAGTCATCACATTCAGCGGCTCTGGTATGTCTATTGTAAAGAACGGTACAACTCCGTTTGCCTCGCTTATTTCGGAAAGAGGTATATCTCTTGTTATAAGCATCGGAAAGAAAGTTTCCCCCACAGCGTATGATGTGAACCCTGAAAAAAGTGTTGCTCCGTATGCCAATAAAGCTGTTACGACAAGCATTTTTCCTGCTCCTTTGCCAATATCCGCAATGGCGGGAGCCACGAGTCCAACTATTATCAGTGGAATGATGAATGCCAAGAATTCACTGAACAGTCCGTTGAAAGTGACGAATATTCTTACAGGTAGGGCAGGAGATATGATTCCGGCTCCTATACCTAACACTATGGCAATTATAATCTGGGTTAATAGTCCCGGTCTTTTTAGTTTCATGTTGCTGTGGTTTTAAGTTTAAAACATGGCTTTGCTTTTTCCGCTTATACTTTCTATGTCTAATCTGATTATTTCGGTACGATGAAAAGATCTGTTGGCATACTCCATACCCTGTATTTTATTATCCGGACAATATTTGCTGATAAATAACGAAAGAGCCGACATCCTTTCGGCTTCATGAAGGCTGTGATGGGCTGTACATTTTAATACCACACTTTCATATCCGGTAGTGAATTTGTCTGGATGTATTTTCGTTTTTCCCACTATGCAGAATGAAACGTTTGGATTGGAATCAATGCACCTCAACTTTCTGCCTACGGGAGCACAGTGAATGTAAATAGAATTTCCCCTGTCCCAAACATAACTCAACGGAATACCATAAGCTCCGTTGCCTTCTTCAGCCACCATTGACAAAATGCCATATTCACCTTCTTTTATAATTTCCATTGCACGCTTTTCGTCAAGCAATCTGTCCTGACGGCGTACTTCTTTATTACTAAATTCCATAATCAGTGTATATTACTTTGTTGTTTATTTCACAAATATAAAGTTTTTTTTCTTACCTTTGCAAACATCTAAAAATAAGAATATGAAATCAGATATAGAAATCGCACGTAGTATTGAGTTAACCAAAATCAAGCAAGTAGCATGTAACTTTGGTATGCCATTGGAACATGTTACTCATTACGGTCGTTATATGGCCAAGGTTTCCGAAGAAATAATTGATGAGGAAAAAGTAAAGAAGAGTAATCTTATTCTTGTGACAGCCATCACTCCAACCAAGGCCGGTATCGGTAAGACAACAGTTTCGATAGGTCTTGCTTTAGGACTTAACAGAATAGGGAAAAAAGCTATCTGTGCATTGCGCGAGCCTTCACTTGGACCATGCTTCGGAATGAAAGGTGGTGCGGCAGGAGGTGGTTATGCACAAATACTTCCGATGGAGAAAATCAATCTGCACTTTACTGGCGATTTTCATGCTATAACTTCTGCTCATAATATGATTGCAGCACTTCTTGACAACTATATGTATCAGAATCAGGACAATGGTTTTGCCATGAAAGAAGTGTTATGGAACAGAGTGCTTGATGTAAACGATCGTGGTTTGAGGTATATCGTGACGGGACTTGGAGGTAAGTCAAACGGTATCACTCGTGAGTCAAGTTTCGATATCACTCCCGCATCTGAAATTATGGCTATCCTTTGTCTTGCCAAGGACGAGGCAGATCTTCGCCGCAGAATAGAAAATATACTTCTTGGCTTTACTATTGACAACAAGCCTTTTACGGTTAAGGATCTTGGAGTGGCAGGTGCCATTGCAGTGTTGCTTAAGGATGCTCTTTCCCCAAATTTAGTACAGACTACAGAAGGTACTCCGGCTTTTGTGCACGGAGGTCCGTTTGCCAATATCGCTCATGGATGTAACTCTGTTCTCGCAACAAAACTTGCCATGACATTCGGTGATTATGTGGTGACAGAAGCCGGTTTCGGCGCTGACCTTGGAGCAGAGAAATTTTACGACATCAAATGCCGTAAGGCAGGTTTGCAACCAAGACTTACAGTTATTGTGGCAACAGCCCAGGGGCTTAAGATGCATGGTGGTGTTGATATTGATAAGATTAAGGAACCGAACCTTGAAGGATTGCGTGAAGGAGTAAAGAACCTTGACAAGCATATCGAAAATCTTCAGTCATTCGGCCAGACAGTGGTAGTAGCATTCAACCGTTATGCCAACGATACTGAAGAAGAAATAGCATTTGTTCGTCAGCATTGTGAAGAAATGGGAGTAGGCTTTGCTGTCAACAATGCCTTCTCCGAAGGTGGTGCAGGTGCCATAGAACTTGCAAACCTTGTGGTTGATACAATAGAAAACAAGCCTTCAGCTCCTCTTTCATTCGCATACAATGAGGACGATTCTGTAGAGGTTAAAGTTACTAAGGTAGCATGTGAACTTTACGGCGCAAAACAGGTATTGTTCGGTCCTGCTGCAAGAAAAAAACTGAAGATGATAGAAGAACTCGGATTCAGTCATTTCCCGATATGTATTGCCAAAACGCAGTACTCGTTCTCAACAGATCCGAAGTTGTATGGTGTAGCATCAGGGTTCAATTTTGCAGTACGTGATATCGTAATCAATGCCGGAGCAGAAATGCTTGTAATTGTGGCAGGCGAAATGATGCGTATGCCTGGATTGCCTAAGGAACCACAGGCACTTCATATTGATATTGTTAACGGTGAAATCGAGGGCTTGTCTTAATGTTGAAGTTATAGAAGTTAAATAAACTTACAGCACGGATTGAGTGCTTGGATATTATAAAATCTGCCATGGTGCTATGCCCTTGGCTGATTTTTTTTGCACATTTTCATCGTTTTATTTGGATGTATTAATCAGATAATTTAATTTTGAGATTAAAATAATAATTAACAATTATCAATGAATAAAGACAAAACAAATATGGAGCAGAAAATCCTTGAAGCGGCCGAGAAACTGTTTATGGAACAAGGATTTGCTTCTACTACTACAGCCAAGATTGCTAAGGAGGCAGGTTGTAATCAGGCATTAGTACATTATTATTACCGTACGAAGGAACTGCTGTTTGAAAGGATTTATAAGGAGAAAATGCAGCTCATGGTAAATAGTGTTACAAACATAAATACTTCAGGTTCTACATTTGAAGAGAAAGTGGTAGGTGTTATTAATGCGCATTGGGATTTTCTTACAAAAAATCCTTTGATAGTATGGTTTGCCTTGCGCGAGAACCTGAATGGTTCAACAGCACTGGTAAATCTTTTTATGAAGGAAATAAGACCAAAGGCTGTTGATGCTTTCTCTAAACTTGAGAAAGACCTGAATGCTGAAATAGCAAAAGGAAATGTCTCTCCAATAACAATTTATGATTTGCTGCTTACTATTGTATCACTCGATATAGCACACTTTGTCATACAGCCATTTTATCAGATGATTGTAGGTGATGGAGAGACATCTGTGAAGCATATTCTTGATAACAGAAAAGAAGAGGTGATAAAAACAGTGTTAGCCAGACTGAAAAAATAACTTTTAGTCTGATTTACGGATGAGGCGAGTATTGCATAGCCATAATCCGTTTTTTTAGACTATCCTATTAATTGAGTAATTAAATAGTATAATTAATATTGCTGATGTATGAAAAAACTAACTATTACAACAATTGCAATTGCCTTGTCGTCGCTTTGTTTTGCCCAGTCACGCATAACAATAGAAGAGTGTTACGGCAAGGCGAGGGAGAATTATCCTTTGATAAAACAATTGGGACTTGTGGAGAAAACCAAAGATTACAATATAGACAATGTAAGCAAGGGTTATCTTCCGCAACTGATGTTCTCTTCGAAAGCTACTTATCAATCGGATGTGACTAAAATCCCGATAGATTTGTCTGCTATGGGAATTCAAGGTGTAAATATTCCGCAACTGAGTAAAGACCAGTACGGTATTACTCTTGACCTTAATCAGACAATATGGGATGGCGGTACCATAAAGTCGCAGAAAAACATTATCAGGTCATCGTCTGAAGTAGAGAAGAACAATATTGAGGTGAGTCTATATTCGATAAATGAAAGGATAAATCAGATATATTTCGGTATCTTGTTGGCGGATGCCCAAATATTACAAAACAAGTTGCTGAAAGAATTTCTTTGCAACAGCTACAGTCAGGTAAGCTCATACGTCAAGAACGGTATTGCCAACCAGGCGGACCTTGACGCCATAAAGGTGGATATGATAAAGACCGATCAGAATAATGTAGAATTTCTCACAACAAAGAATACATATATCACTATGCTGTCAAAACTGGTTGGTATAGAGATAAGTTTCGATACTGAGTTTGTCAAGCCATTGCCTGTCATTCCATCAAAAAAAGGGGTAATAAACAGACCTGAAATGAGTCTTTATGATGCACAGATATTAAAGTATAAGAGTGACTACAGCAATATAAATTCCGGACTGTATCCTAAATTAAGTCTTTTTGCTACAGGAGGTTATGGCAAACCTGGACTTGATATGCTTGAAAACAAATTTTCTCCTTATTACATTGCCGGTGTGAAGTTAAGTTGGAATATAGGTAACTTCTATTCTCTAAAGGAACAGAGAAAACTGATACGCAACAATATTGATATGGTGGAAAACCAGCGTGAGTTATTCCTTTTCAATACTGATATTGATTTGGCTCAAAAAGGGCTGTCTATAGACAAGTATGTGAATCAGATAAAATATGATGATGAAATAATAGATTTGAAGACATCCATAAGAAAAGCATCAGAAGCGAAAATGGCAAACGGTACAATTTCCGGTACAGACCTGATGCAGGATATCAATGCCGAGCACTCGGCAAAACAGGACAAGATACTTCATGAGATACGTCTGTTGCTTGCCATTTACGATTATAAATATGTATTGAATGATTTTTAGCCACAACACATACACAATTTATATTTAATTCATTCCCTTTTTATACACACTAATTCAAACAATTATGAGAAAATTATTTTATGCAATACCTTTTATGTCACTATTGTCATCTTGTGGCAATTCAGATGGAGATTATGAAGTGTCAGGAGTCTTCGAGGCTACAGAAGTAATGGTTTCGGCACAGGCTGCAGGTGAGATTATGGATTTCAACGCCGATGAAGGTCTGGATGTCAAGTCCGGACAGATGTTGGGATATATTGATACGATACAGCTATATCTGCAAAAGAAACAGCTTGAGGCGAATCTCAAATCGGCAGAGAGCAGAGTGTATGACGTAGCCAAACAGACGGCGTCAATACGCCAGCAAATACTTACCCAAAAGAAAGAACAGAAAAGGTTCCAGAATCTTGTGGATGCTAATGCCGGGAACCGGAAACAGTTGGATGACATTACCGAAAATATCCTTTTACTTGAAAAGCAGCTTGCAGCCCAGGAAGAAACTTTAACAAATGGTAATAATATGGCTAAAGCCGAAATAAATGCCATAAGTGCACAGATAGCATTAACAGACGACAGAATAAAGAAGAGTATCATAACCTCACCTATTGAAGGTACCGTAATGGTTAAATACGCCGAGACAGGAGAGCTTGCAGTGCAGGGACGTACGCTTTTTAAGGTTGCTGACATCAACAATATCTATCTCAGGGCATACATCACAGCTTCACAGATAACGAGCCTGAAGATAGGGCAAAAGGTAAAAGTATATGCCGATCAGGGAGAATCGGGCAGGAAGGAATACGAAGGCACAGTCTCATGGATTTCGGATAAGGCGGAATTTACTCCAAAGACAATACAGACTCGTGATGAACGTGCAAATCTTGTGTATGCAGTAAAGGTTATGGTGACTAACGACGGATACATAAAGAGAGGAATGTACGGCGAAGTGAGTTTTTGAGTTGTCAGGATGAGAATTTTAATTATTCATTCTTAATTTTTAATTTATAGACATGAATGCAGTATCGGTAAACCGGCTTTGTAAGTCGTATAATGGTGTAAAGGCACTCGATGATGTCAGCTTTGATGTCGCCAAAGGTGAGCTTTACGGTATAATAGGTCCTGATGGTGCCGGCAAGACAACATTGTTCAGAATACTCACCACACTGATATTACCCGATAAAGGAACAGCTTTAGTCCAAAGTACAGATGTGGTAAAGGATTATTCCACTATACGAAGTATTATAGGATATATGCCCGGAAAATTCTCATTATATCAGGACTTGACAGTAGAGGAGAACCTAAACTTCTTTGCTACGGTTTTTAATACTACTGTAAAGGAAAATTATCATCTTATTGAGGATATATATAAACATATAGAGCCTTTCAGAACACGCCGTGCCGGTAAACTGTCAGGTGGTATGAAGCAGAAACTTGCATTGAGCTGTGCGTTGATACACAAACCGGACGTGCTTTTCCTTGACGAGCCTACTACCGGAGTTGACCCAGTGTCAAGAAAAGAATTCTGGGAGATGCTTATGAAACTGAAGAAACAGGGAATAACAATTATTGTATCTACACCTTACATGGATGAGGCAAAACTCTGCGACAGGATAGCATTGATGCAGAACGGAAAGTTCCTGCGCATAGATACTCCTGACAATATTGTAGCTTCCTATCCCTATAGACTTTGGGCAGTCAGGAGTAGCAGTATGCACATACTTCTTGATGATTTGCGCTCATGTCAGGGGATAACCTCGTCATTCTCTTTCGGTACTTGTTATCATGCCACTATGGATGAAACACTTACTGTAGAAAAACTGAAACGTTATCTTTTAGATAAAGGTCATCATAATATAGAGATAAATGAAATATCTCCAACTGTGGAGGACTGTTTTATGCTGTTGCTAAAGGAGGACGGAGTATGACAGAAGAATACGTTATAATAGCAGAAAATCTTACCAAGAAGTTCGGTAATTTTACTGCAGTCGATCATATTACTTTCAGTGTAAGGAAAGGAGAAATCTTCGGGTTTCTTGGTGCAAATGGTGCCGGAAAAACTACGGCTATGAGGATGCTATGCGGTCTCAGTCATCCGTCCGACGGCAAAGGTATAGTGGCAGGATATGATATATTGCACGAATCGGAAAAAGTAAAGCAGAACATAGGCTATATGAGTCAGAAATTTTCGCTTTATGAAGACTTGAAAGTATGGGAGAACCTTCGCCTTTATGGAGGAATATATGGAATGAAAGACAAGGAGATATCTATAAAAATGGATGCAGTTCTCCGCAGTATAGACATGCAGAGTGAAAAGAATACCATGGTACGAGACTTGCCACTTGGCTGGAAACAGAAACTTGCCTTTACTGTATCCATATTCCATAACCCGAAAATCGTTTTCCTTGATGAACCTACCGGTGGGGTTGACCCTATAACTCGCCGCAGATTTTGGGAGCAGATATACAGTGCGGCAGCAAGCGGTATAACGGTTTTTGTCACAACTCACTATATGGATGAGGCGGAATATTGTGACAGAGTTTCCATAATGGTTGACGGAAAAATCAAGGCATTGGATAGTCCGCAGGAATTGAGAAAGAAATATAGTGCGTCAGGGATGGATGAAGTATTCCAAAAACTGGCGCGCGAAGCTACACGAAAAGGAGATTGACACTATGAGACAGTTCATAATATTTGTACGGAAAGAGTTTTTCCATATTTTCCGCGATGTCAGGACCATGCTTATACTTTTGGGTATGCCTGTGGCGCAGATGCTTTTGTTCGGTTTTGCCATTACCACAGAAGTGAGGAACACTAAGGTTGCAGTGTTTGACCCGTCGCAAAGCATGGAAACGCGTGAGATAAAAGAACGCTTCCAGGCGAGTGAATATTTCAGTATAAATGAGGAAATACACGATATCTCACGTATAAATGATGTGTTCAAGTATGGCGACATAGGATTGGTATTGGTTTTCAGCGATAACTTTGAGAGTGACATGCTTCATGGAGGAGAGGCGTCAGTCCAGCTTATTACCGACGGAACGGAGCCAAACCAGGCTTCAATGATAACCGGGTATGCCACAAACATACTTTCTCAGTATCAACGGGAAGTGTCTGGTATAGACGGTATTCCTTTCAGTATAATTCCTGAGATAAAAATGCTTTACAATCCTCAGGCGGAAAGCGCATATAATTTTGTGCCCGGAGTGATGGGAATGATTCTGATGCTTATCTGTGCCATGATGACATCCATTGCTATTGTCCGCGAGAAGGAGAACGGAACTATGGAAATTCTTTTGGTTTCTCCAATGAAACCTATTTACATAATCCTTGCAAAGGTGACTCCGTATTTCGCCCTCTCTGTAGTCAATCTGATAACTATTCTATTGCTGTCTGTATTCGTTCTTGGGGTGCCTGTATCTGGAAGTCTGACTTTGCTTTTCGGTGTGTCACTGATATTCATATTCCTTGCTCTGTCATTAGGAATTCTGATATCAAACCTTGTCAGTACCCAGGTGGCTGCCATGCTTGCCTCCGGAATGGGGCTTATGATGCCTGTAATGCTCCTTTCCGGTCTGATGTTTCCCATCGAAAGTATGCCGCAGATACTTCAGTGGATTTCTGCCATTGTTCCTGCCAGGTGGTATATCGAAGCTGTAAGGAAGATAATGATACAGGGAGTTGAAGCTCAATATGTCATGAGGGAAATTTTTATACTTCTGTTCATGGCATTATTGCTGATAACACTAAGTCTGAAGAAGTTTAAAACCCGATTAAGTTGATTTCGCGCCATGATAAAGTTTTTGATTGAAAAGGAGTTCAAGCAGATTTTCAGGAACAGTTTTATTCCGCGTATGATAATTATGATGCCTCTGATGATGATGCTCATATTTCCGTGGGCTGCTAATCAGGAGGTAAAGAACATAAAACTGTCTGTTGTTGACAATGACCGTACTACCATGTCCGGCAATCTTGTAAGGAAAGTATCCTCGTCAGGGTATTTCATACTCAATTCTGTTACAGGCAGCTATACGGATGCGATGAAAGATATTGATTCAGGCTCATCTGACATAATTCTTGAGATACCTGCCGATTTTGAGAAACAGATGATGGATGATAAACATTCCACTGTGATGATATCCGCCAATTCAGTGAACGGTACCAAAGGAACATTAGGCTCCAGCTATCTCGCTTCGATATTGAATGATTATTCCGCAGAGCTGCGTTCCGACATGATGCAGAACTTATCAATCTCTGCTGTACAGGAGCCCCGTTCTTTCAGCATAGTTCCGGAGTATAAGTTCAATCCTCGGCTTGACTATAAAGTCTTTATGGTTCCTGCCCTTATGGTGATGCTTCTCACCATGATAACCGGTTTTCTTCCGGCATTGAACATTGTCAGTGAGAAAGAAGCTGGCACTATAGAGCAGATAAACGTAACACCTGCCAGTCGTTTCCAGTTCATTCTCGCAAAACTTATTCCTTACTGGTGTATAGGTTTTGTGATACTGACCATTTGTATGGGGTTGGCTGTATGCGTATATTCCATAATCCCTGTGGGAAGTCTTCTTACTATATATCTGTTTGCCATGATATACATCCTTGTGGTTTCAGGTATGGGACTTGTAATCTCCAATTACTCCGATACCATGCAGCAGGCTATGTTTGTAATGTTCTTCTTCGTAATGATTCTTCTTCTTATGAGCGGACTCTTCACGCCTGTAGGAAGTATGCCGGACTGGGCACAGTATATAACCATATTAAATCCTTTGAAATATTTTATACAAGTGATGAGGCTTGTATATCTCAAGGGTAGTGGCTTCTTCCAGATGATTCCACAGTTTTTGTCATTATGTTGTTTTGCTTTGTTCTTTAATGTCTGGGCGATACTCAGTTACAGGAAAAGCAGTTGATAGTTGTTTATTGCTAGTTTTAAGAGAAGTCTTGAAGTAAAATAATCAAACAATAAACGGCGGGAATTCAATCCCGCCATTTATTGTTTGATTATTTATTCAAATGCCCCATATCTTGTAGGCAACAGCTTGCGGTCGCCTAATGTATTGTCTATTCGTGCCACATTTATCCAGAACTTGTTCTGTCTTACGCTTTCCAGCGGATAAACAGCTTTGGCGCGTGTATAAGGATGGTCCCATTCTCCTTCTACTATTTCATATTCCGGATGAGGCGCGTTCTTCAACACATTGTCGTCGGCAGAAGCGGTTCCGTTCTTCACTTCCTCTATCTCGTTCCAGATACTAAGCATAGTGTCCACGAAGTTATCCAGTTCAGTCAGGCTCTCACTCTCGGTTGGCTCAATCATAAAGGTGCCGTGAACAGGGAATGAAAGTGTAGGAGCATGATAGCCGTAGTCCATCAGACGCTTGGAGATATCATTTTCGTCTATTCCGCTTTCTTCATGCAGCCTTCTGCAGTCAAGTATCATTTCGTGTCCCACAAATCCGTTTGTACCTCTATATACTATTCCGTAAGTGTCGTTCAGACATGCGGCCAGATAGTTGGCATTAAGTATAGCCGCCTTTGTGGCGTTCTCCAGACCTTCGGCACCCATCATGCAGATATATGCGTATGTGATAGGCAGGATTCCGGCACTGCCATACGGAGCAGATGAAACCTCGTTCAGAGAATTGTTGGTTGAAGCATGTCCCGGGAGGAAAGGAACAAGATGTGATTTCACGCACACCGGACCCACACCCGGACCGCCACCGCCGTGAGGGCTGGCAAATGTCTTATGCAGATTCAAGTGACACACGTCCGCACCGATTGTTCCCGGATTGGTAAGTCCCACCTGAGCGTTCATGTTCGCCCCGTCCATATAAACCTGTGCGCCGCAGTTGTGTATGATATTGCATATTTCCACTATATCTGCTTCGAAGATTCCGTGAGTGGAAGGATAAGTAATCATCAGTGCAGCCAGACGCTCTTTGTTTTCTTCAGCCTTGCGTTTAAGGTCTTCCACATCCACATTGCCATGCTCGTCGCACGCACAAGTCACAGTGGTAAATCCTGCCTGGATAGCCGATGCGGGATTTGTTCCGTGAGCCGATGCAGGAATAAGAATAATATCCCTGTCACCTTGACCGATGCTGTTCAGGTATGCCGCAATGATGCGCAGACCGGTATATTCGCCTGCAGCACCGGAGTTGGGTTGCAGTGTAACACCGTCCATACCGGTGATTGTTTTGAGTTGCTCCGACAGATTTGTTATCAGTTCCATATAACCTTCAGCCTGGTCGGCCGGAGCTAAAGGATGTATGTTCAGCCAGCCCGCATTGCTTAGAGGAAGCATTTCGGAAGCCGCGTTCAGTTTCATGGTGCATGACCCTAATGAAATCATGGAATGAGCTAAAGAAATATCCTTACGCTCCAGACGCTTGATATACCTCATCATCTCAGTCTCAGTATGATACTTGCAGAACACCTCGTGAGTAAGATATGCGCTATGGCGTTTCATTTCCTTTTTAATAACTGAACCCTCAGGAATTTCAGTCGTTTCGGTGAACGGCTTTTCAGCGGCAATGGTAAAAATACTTAACAGGAGGTTTGCCTCGGCTACAGAAGTAGTCTCGTTTACGCTCAGTCCCACATCACCATTGTCAAAATATCTTAGGTTAACTCTTTTGCCGATTGATATAGTCTTAATCTCGTCAGTTTTTACATGGTCAGGCATCTGCAGACGCAAAGTATCGAAGAATATGGTATTTTTTTGTACATATCCAAGTTTAGACAACTGTTTTGCCAGCCATACCGTAGTGCTGTGAATTTCCGAAGCAATATTCTTTATACCTTCCTGTCCGTGATATACGGCATAGAATCCTGCCATAGTGGCCAACAGAGCCTGTGCGGTACAAATGTTCGATGTAGCCTTTTCACGTTTGATATGCTGTTCGCGGGTCTGCAATGCCATACGGTAGCACAGATGTCCGTACTTATCTTTCGACAGACCTATGATACGTCCGGGCATGTTTCTCTTATACTCATCCCTTGTGGCAAAATATGCGGCCGATGGACCTCCGTAGAACATGGGAATACCTAATCTCTGAGTGCTTCCGAACACTATGTCGGCACCCCATTCACCCGGCGGGACCAGCAGGGCCAGAGACATTATGTCCGCATCCACAGCCACTTTACATTCAGACTGATGAGCCTTTTCTGTAAACTCTCTGTAGTCCTCCGCACTACCGCTGTTGTTAGGATATTGCAGAATGCAGCCGAACACATCAGGAGTAAATTCGAAGTCCTTATATGAGCCGGTTTTTACGTTCATTCCCTGAGGAATAGCCCTTGTCAAGATAACGGAAAGGTTCTGCGGGAAAATCTCTTCATCTACGAAAAGGGTACAGGCACCTTCTTTTTGCTGCTTGCGGCTTCTTAGCGCAAACATCATGGTTGCGGCTTCGGCGGCAGCTGTAGCCTCGTCCAGCAGAGAGCAGTTGGCAAGCGGCATAGCCGTAAGGTCGCACACGGCAGTCTGGAAGTTGATAAGAGCCTCGAGTCGTCCTTGTGATATTTCAGCCTGATAAGGTGTATAAGAAGTGTACCACACCGGATTTTCGAATACGTTTCTCTGTATCACGGCAGGAGTGGCAGTGTCGTACCAGCCCTGACCGATATACGATTTGAATCTTGTGTTTTTTGCTGCCATGCGGCTTATATGTTCGGCAAATTCATGCTCGCTCATGGCAGGTTTCAGTGGCAGTCTCTCTTTAAGTCTGATTTCAGACGGTATTGTCTTTTCTATCAGTTCATCTACGGACTTTACTCCGATTTTATTGAGCATAACAGGAATATCCTGTTCCGAAATGCCGATATGGCGGTCGGCAAATGAGAAACTTTTCATGGTTATATTAGTTTAAGTTTTGATTTTTATCTGAAGAACGGATTGTTCATCTTTTCGTTTCCTATAGTGGTAGGTTCGCCGTGACCCGTATATACCTTCGTTTCGTCAGGCAGTACAAACAGACGGCTGCTTATACTGTCAATCAATTGTTTGTAGTTGCCTCTGTCAAGGTCTGTTCTTCCTATGCTCCCTCTGAATAGGACATCGCCACAGAACATACAGCTGTCTTTCTCGCTATAGTAAACAAGGCTTCCCGGTGAGTGTCCCGGAGCCTGAATAACTTTCAGTGTCGTGTTTCCAAAACTAACCTCATTACCGTCAGCCAAATGCTTTCCGAGGGAAGGTACGTCCCCGTTCATCGCAATTCCGAACATACGGCAATAATCTTTCGTCTTAGGCAGTAGAAACTCATCATCTGCAGAAGCCTCGGGCGTCACTCCGTAAGTCCTGCTCACAAAGGCATTTCCGAAAATATGATCTAAGTGCAGATGAGTGTTAAGCAGATGCTTCACTGTCAGTCCGTTCCTTTCTAAATATTTTTTCAGCATATCCTGCTCTTCCTCATAATAACATCCGGCGTCTATAATCACAGCCTCGTTTGTCTCGTCCGACAGCACATACGTGTTTACCGGAAACATATTGAATTCAAAGCATTTTATAGTCATAGATCATTTGTTTATAGTTACGTAAACCACCTTTTTGGTTTCAAAGAATTCTTCTTTGAAATAATCTTTCAGGTCATATATCAGTGTCTGGTGTTTCACGGGCATAACCTCATTCTGAAGCTCTCCTCCTTTAAGACATATCAGTCCGTTAGGCAAAGCGTTGTGCTGTTCCTTCCTTATATTCTTTCTTATTATTTTCAGGAGGTCGCCAAGCGGCATCACCGCACGGCTTACAACAAAGTCGAACATCTGTTTTTCTTCCTCTGCCCTGCAGTGGCGTGTAGTAACATTTTTCAGCCCGATGGCAGAAGCTATTTCGGTAGCCACTTTTACTTTCTTTCCTATACTGTCAACTAAATGGAAATGAGAGTCCGGAAACATAATGGCTAAAGGAATTCCCGGAAAACCTCCACCTGTTCCGAGGTCCATTATCTCAGTGTCCGGTCGGAAATTAATCACCTTTGCTATACCTAACGAGTGAAGTACATGGTGCTCGTACAGGTTTGTAATGTCTTTTCTGGAAATCACGTTTATTTTGCTGTTCCAGTCTGTATATAAATCGTATAAAGCCGCGAACTGTTCTTTCTGTGTGTCGGTCAGTTCCGGAAAATATTTTTGTATAATCTCCATTTATTGAGTTAAAAATTAAGGATTAAAAATTAAGGACTATTCTCTGTTCAGCATCGTTTCAATTTCGGCGTACGGAACATCTATTATGAATTCTCCCATGGCATACGGAGCGATGTCATATCTGTTGTACAGGAAGGAAACCCTGTCCTCGAGCAACAGAAAATTTTCAGGAATATACAGATCTACATCTAAGAGCGCGCCGTTTTGTTTCAGCCCCTCTAACGATGTTATTGTGTCAGTCTCTAACCTTTGGTTCACTTCGTCAATCAGATGTTTCAGTATCAGGTTGATAATTTCCTTTTCTTTGTCTTTCCTGAATACCAGGTCCTTTGTCAGCACTTTGCCGGATTCAGCCAACAGATTAGCCCATTTTATGGTAGTGTTCGGATGAGCTCCACCGGTGTCTCTGAATGTATTTACCGAAAAGTTCCATATACTGTCATTGTTCAGGTTCAGTTCCGATGTTATTTCATACTCATAGTTATACCATGCCGGTATGTCCTCCGGTTTCACTCCGTTGTGCAGGTCGGCTTCATAGAATTTTGTAAGCTCTTTCCTGTAGTTACCAACGTATTTCCCTACTAAGTCAGGAATAGCCTCTTTGGGCGACATTTTGCTGTAAGCATCTCCGAAGGCAATGCTTTGAAGTCTGGAATTTATTATTGCGGAAATCGAATCGTTTTCGTCGCCAGGTTCAAGATACATGTAATCTATTGAGACCTTGCATTTCGGCGATGCTTCATCGCCGGCTTTCAGTGATACCAGAGTGTCTGCCTGAATGCTTGATATTTTTGCCGGTTTTAAAGTAGCCGTGTTATTGCAACTTTGTAAAGAAAAACATACAGCGGCTCCACACGCTATAACTGTATTGAGAATTGTTCTTTTTTTCATAAACTGTTTTTGTGATAATTCTATTTATTACAAATATAAATAAAGTTCTTGAAAGAGTTAACCGCACGCTTACATTTTAATAGTTTTTTACTGTATCTGGGTATGCTTTATGTATTGTATCTTGCAATATTAATATAAAACCTATATTTTTGTTATAAATAAAACCCATAACCATGAAAATAGAAGACTGGAAACACATTCCTTATTCCGAGGCCTGGGAGCGGCAGACGGAGTTGTTCAACTCAACAATAAAAGCCCGGAGCGAAGGAAAACCATACGAGAACCGTATCATATTTTGTACTCATCCACATGTATATACCATAGGAAAACACGGCAGGCAGGAAAACATGCTGATAAGTGACGATATGCTCCGGCGTATAGGAGCGGAAGTGTTCCGCATAGACCGTGGGGGTGACATAACGTATCACGGTCCCGGTCAGCAGGTATGTTATCCCATACTTTGCCTTGAGGACTATCATTTAGGGTTGAAAGACTATCTGCACTTGCTTGAAGAAGCCGTAATCCGTACATGCTCTCATTATGGAATACAGTCCGGCAGGGTAGAAGGAGCAACCGGCGTATGGCTTGATGTGGGGACACAGCGCGAGAGGAAGATATGCGCCATGGGAGTGAGAAGCAGTCATTTTGTAACGATGCACGGTCTTGCTCTCAACGTGAATACTGATCTCGATTATTTCCGACATATCAATCCTTGCGGATTTATAGACAAGGGCGTCACTTCCATAGCCAAGGAAACTGGAGCGGAAATACAGATGGAAGAGGTACGGAATATACTTGAGGATGAATTGCTCCGTCTTTTTTCCGACAGGATACAAATTATCTGATAATGTGTGTTTTGAGGCTCCTGTACCCGCTTTTGCATAGTTTAAAACGGTAAAAAACGGATAAAAATGTCTGTGAAATGTTTTGTAAATTAAAATAAAAGTCCTACATTTGCACCCGCAATCGAAAATGATGCACTCTTAGCTCAGTTGGTAGAGCAACTGACTCTTAATCAGTGGGTC